>JAFXVB010000024.1 GCA_017534945.1 Alphaproteobacteria bacterium
CAGTAATGGGCAGTTTCCCACGCGTTACTCACTCGTGCGCCACTAACTAGGCGAAAGCAAGCTTCCGCTTCGTCCGTTCGACTTGCATGCCTAAGACCTGCCGCCAGCGTTCGTTCTGAGCCAGGATCAAACTCTCAAGTTCTAAATAAAACCTGTAAGTCATAGTCCTGTGCATATATAAACAAAGCTGACTTTTAATTTCAGTTCGTCTTTACATATAATATATTCGCAAGACAAGTTTTTTAACGAGGTTTAATATGTAAACCTACTACCTGTCTAGGATATGCACTGACTAATGTCAAAGTTTGGATAATTCCAAATTCAACTGTCTGCATATCTCTTCTTGAACAATTTTTGATTTGCATCAAAAATTATATTTGATGAGCTGCTTTTATTAACAATGTTGCGATTTCGCCCAGAAACAATAAGTTATTTTTTCCGGTATCGCGAAATTTCATAGGTTGGGAAATTGTCTCAACTTGAAAGCCCGCATAGTATGAATTGATTTCGCAAAAAAGTCAAGCGATTTTTGGGAAAAAATTTTCATTTATTTATAAAGCGCATCAAATAGCCCAGAAATCCGCCAAAAAATTTTTCAAAAAATTTTGAATTTCTGTCTATAAAATCTGTTTATTCTATAACGATTCGTAAAATTCGCGTTTTACGATTCGTTATAAAGAAAAAATCGGGACAAAATATCCCGATTCGTTTTTAAAACCTGTACATCAACCCAAGTTTCACAATTGGATAGTATGGATATTTATCCAATTTGTTTTGGGCATCCGCCAAAACCTGAGCCTTGTTTATTTCGAAATCACCAAGGTTCACAGGCGTCCAACTGGTTCTATCTGTACTTTGTTGCAAAGCCGCAACATCGTTGATTTCCAAATTCAATTTAGCGGTGGCATCTGTGAATACAACACCGGCATCAAAGTAAATCTTTAACCCACTGAACAATCCCAAATCAAAACCAAGTCCGGCGTATGGGCCATCAAAATCCCATTTTGCCGTTGCCGTACCTTTGGCATCGCCGCCATTATATCTGTACCAAACATCGCCCAATTGGAATTCGCGACCAACCAATTCCGCGGGAATACTACCCTTTGCTTTGGCAGTTAAATCCGCAGACACGTTTAAATCGCCACTGTAATAACCACCGGACAAACGCAATCCGCCCAAGAACCATGTATCACCAAACGGGTAAAAATCAATAACAGCAAACATTTGTTTTGCGGTTATTTTTCCATTGGTCACAGTCAAGTGATCACCAATATCAATGCCATCACCCATGTACCGGTCAACTGTTTTATTTATAAATGATTTAACCGGCTTTGTAGATGCGTATCCCAAACGAACACCCAACCTTTTCCACCAAAAAGAATCAAATTTTTTATTATTATAACCAACAAAACCTTCCATACCACTTGTCGCTGATAATCCAAGTCCAAATTGCATACCGCGTGGAAATTTTATATCTGGGTTAGATGATTTTATTTCGTTGTTTGTAGGCATAGTAGCGATTGTGTCATTAGAATCCGTTGCCACAGGTTGAACAGTTTCCGCCGGCGCACCGTATAAATCATCAATCGATGTACCGTACATTTCCGTATTAGATTCCGCAAAAGCCGGCATTGTTAAAACTGTCGCCAATGTAAACAAGTATATTTTTTTCATATTGATTCCTTTGGTTATGACTTTCGTCCTATATCGTAATAAAAAAACGATATATGTGGCAACAATAAATTTTTATTTTTAAACAGCCAAAAATGTGATATAATTAGGATTATGAAACAGCCAATATTTATTTTATCATCCTTGCTGTGTGTTTGTGGCGCGCAATACGCGGTTGCTTCTGATTATTTAGAAGAAGAACCAATTGAGGTCGTCGAAGTTGCTGATGTTGATAATGTTCAATTAAGCGAAGATGAATACATACGCGAAAATGTGGATGAAATCGCCGATGTGCAGCCGTGCGTCGACGAACCTTTGCTTCCCCAAGAATCCGTACAGAATTTATGGACAGATGATGCGGTTATTTCTAATAGCGCATCAATCCAAGCGGTTATGTTAAAACCGATGCAAACGAAAGTTCATAAACCTGTGAAACCAAAATTCGCTTTGGGCGAACAAAGTTATTATGGTGAAACAGTTTACATTATAAACAACTTTTTGTCTGGCAATGGTGATAATGTGTCCGCCACAGACGACATGTATAATGGCGTAAAAATGCGCGGAACTTATGAAAATTGTCCATTTAACACACCAACAGAGTGTGCAATTTGGGCACGCAAACCAATTATTTCCGAAAGCGTTGCACCACGCAGTAAAACTTTGCGTGATGGTATAATGTGCGAAATTACAAGTGCAATAGAAGAAAACCCAAACATTACCGCAGACGCGAAATCTATGGCACCATTGATGAATCGTTATCGCGTATTGATGCGCGCATCACAATCTTGCTGTACCGGTGGATTGACATATCAAATGCACAAGGCCGGCGCGACACAAAAAATGATTTACAGATTTTTATCAGATGATGCAAATTTTTCTGGGTTTACATCGCGTTGTTTGGTGATGCCGGATTCTCAAATTGAAAACACAGAAAAATACGACATCACAACCGCAACGGTTGCCGATGTTCGTAATGAGTGCCTGTGCAAATCAAAAGCAAACTTTAAGGCATTATTGGCACCGTTTGAACAATTATACAAAGAATATCCTGAATTTGCAGATGCACCATTTGAATACAGACATTATGATGGTACGGGTCGCGTGGTTGTCGATTCTGTGAACATTGATGTTCAAAATGTGTTGCATCAACTGGAAATGTGTCCATAAATAAATGACCACTCCCAAACGAGTGGTTATTTTTTACAAAACATTTGCAAGCAAGTGTTTTTTATCCTAAACTGCTTGCATTATGAAAAACATATTTAATACATCTGTTATTGATAAGATATTTGTTGTGATTGTGGCGATTACTTTATTGATTCCGGTATCGCATATAAATCACGATGAAAAATCTATTACAGAAAATCGCATGTTGGCGGTGCGCCCCGAATTGATTACAGATGAACATAAAATCAATAATAAATTTGGCATCGAATACGACAAATGGTTTTCTGACAGATTTTTTGGACGCGATATCTTGATTAAATTATATGGCGCACAAAGCGGAAGTGCGGGCGGTTTAAAAGTATTGGTCGAAAATGACAATTGGTTATTTTACACCGATGAAAATTCTTTGCGTAATTTTGCGAATATGGATCGGTTATCCACCGAACAATTGCAACAGGCATCGGCATACATATCAAACTTTGACGATTGGTGCAAACAACATAATAAACAGTTTATATTAGTTATTGCGCCTGATAAAAACAAAATTTATGGCGAATATATAACCAAGGTTGTAAAAGTATATCCAGACACCCAATCGCGCGCAAATCAATTGGTGGATTATTTGCATGCAAATACCCAGGTAAATGTGTTGTATTTGTATGATACTTTGATGACACATAAACAAGATGGGTTATTGTATTTGAAAAATGACACTCATTGGAACGATTATGGTGCGTATATCGGTTATAAAGCGATTATGAACGCATTAAATATAAAACCGATACAATTTACCACCACAACAAATCAAACGAATCCACGCGGCGATTTAACCAAAATGGCAACAAACATTCCGGCGGACAATGAAACATTATATATATCACCGAACATAACAGACACCGCCAAATGCACAAAAGATTTTCCTTCGGTTGATATTGCCACATGCACAAATAAACATTATAAAACGAAAAAGTCTATGATGACATTGCGCGACAGTTTTTCCACTGCATTGGAACGGTATTATACCAACACATTTAAATCTGTAAAATTATTGTGGCGTTATGATATCAATGAAAAAGATTTGGAATATATAATAAAAAACAATGTCGATATCGTTATATTGGAAATCATTGAAAGAAATATTCCATTATTGTCGTCCCAAGAATTTCCAAAGGATTAAAATATGTTATTTTCATCTATGACTTTTATTTTTATATTTTTGCCGGCGGTTATCGCATTATATTTCTTGGCACCACACAGATTGCGTAATTATATTTTATTGTTTGCATCTGTACTGTTTTATGCATGGGGCGAACCGACATATGTTTTAATTATGTTGGCAACCATATTTGTCAATTGGCTGGGCGCAATTTTAATTGATAAATATAAAGCACACCGAAAATTATTTTTAATCGGGACAATATTGGCAGATTTAGGGATATTATTCTATTTCAAATATTTTGATTTCGTTATCAACAATATAAATGCAATGTTTCATGCGAATTGGTCGTTGGTATCGGTTATTATGCCAATCGGTATTTCGTTTTATACTTTCCAAGCAATCAGTTATGTTGTTGATGTTTATCGGGCCGATGTTCCGGTTCAAAAAAGCATTTCGAAATTGGCATTATATATTTGTCTGTTTCCACAATTGATTGCGGGACCGATTGTTAAATATCATGATGTTGCCAGCCAAATTGATAATCGGTATGAGACAACCGATAAAATCGTGTACGGAACAAAGCGGTTTATTGTCGGTTTGGCGAAAAAGATGCTGATAGCGAACACACTTGGGGCGGTTGCAGATAATATATTTATGATAAACCCCAGCGATATGGGAATTGGTGTTGCATGGATTGGTGCAATTGCATATTCTTTGCAGTTATTTTATGATTTTTCTGGTTATTCCGATATGGCGATTGGATTAGGGTATATATTTGGATTTAAATTTTTGGAAAACTTTAACTATC
This sequence comes from Alphaproteobacteria bacterium, assembly GCA_017534945.1. Taxonomy (GTDB): domain Bacteria; phylum Pseudomonadota; class Alphaproteobacteria; order Rs-D84; family Rs-D84; genus Enterousia. The sequence goes on from JAFXVB010000024.1 coordinate 4,806, forward strand.
CGTATATTTCGAAATCTATAACTGAATTTTGGCGGCGTTGGCATATATCGTTATCCACTTGGTTCAAAGAATATTTGTATATTCCGTTGGGTGGCAATCGCGTTTCCCGCGCGCGCAATTTGTTGAATTTAAGCATAGTCTTTTTGGCAACTGGGGTTTGGCATGGTGCGGCGTGGAACTTTGTGTTTTGGGGCATGTGGCATGGCGCATTTATATTGATGGAAAAAATAACAGGTATTCATAAAAAAGTCGGCGGATGGGCATTGACCACTTTTCAACACATATACACAATGTTGGCATTTGTAATCGGATGGGTTATGTTCCGCGCAGATAACATGACATACGCAACAAAATATATTCGCGTTATGTTCGGTATGAAGCAAAGTGATATGATATATAAACTCAGCTTTTTCATTGGCCCATATGAAATATTGATGTTTGTGATTGGTGTTTTGTGTGCAATGCCAATATTTAAAAATCTGGTGCAATATTATGACAAATCGCGACCAATACCACGATTGGCAACAAACATGTATTTATTAGGGTTGTTTGCATTGTCGGTTTCGGCAATTGCGGCATCGACATATAACCCATTTATATACTTCCGGTTTTAGTGGGGTTTGCACATAGTAAATTTTTTATTGCAAAAAGATTTTTTAACTGTATAATTTACGCGTCATTGGAGCGTCGTCTAATGGTAGGACAAGAGATTTTGGTTCTCTTTATCATGGTTCGAATCCGTGCGCTCCAACCAGAAATTCAACCGGTTTTATGCCGGTTTTTTAATTCACTGGGGATGCATTATATTCGTATTGACAAATATACAGATTGTGGTATTATGTCGCCAACAATGATAATAGATACACGCGATTATAATATTATACGAAATGATGTTCCTGTATTAACAAGAACAGACGATGGTATATATATCAATACAAACTGTTATTTAAGCGATTTTAATATACTTTCAGACAATTTAGAAAACATATTGTCTGGATTTGGATATAAAACCAATATCTTAGATTCTGTTAAACAATTTGGATATTCGCCAAGATATGTGCCAGTATTACGGATTTTAACGAATTCTAATATACAAATACCTGATTTTAATACCGCCCAAGATTTGTTAGCGGTGGCATTATTCCTGGACAAGGGCAAAAACGAACCAACATGGTTGCACTTTTTTGAGGTTAATGGTAATTACAGACAGAATACAGCAGACACACAAAAATATAAAACTGTTGGTGGCAGTATGTTAACATCATTGCAAAAAGAATATTGGAACCAAGGCATAGCAGGCAGATCCACTTATGGTGCTTTGGCTTTTTATTATAAATACGGTTTCAAAAGAATAGATGACCGAGAATTGTATTTGTGTTGGCAACCGCAAAGATAAACTGGCGTTTTGTCGATTTGATTTTTTTGTATTGCGTGATACAATATCTAGTATGAAAAGTTTTTATGAACAAGTTTATGATGTCGTTGAAAAAATCCCTTATGGGCGGGTCACCACATTTGGACAAATTGCACACATGATTGGACGACCAAAAATGGCGCGATTTGTTGGCTATGCGTCCAACAATCAAAAAAGTTGGCATTTGCCTTGGCATCGGGTTGTTTTCAAAGACGGTTCTTTGTGTGGCGAACCCTTTTTCAATCAACAATACAAAGCATTAAAAAGCGAAGGTGTTAAATTCACACATGACAAACACGTTAAAATTGAAGAATTTATGTGGCACCCAGAATCACAATCTGTACCCGAAGATATACGTGATTGGCCATTAAAATTTTAATTTACTTTATTTTAATGTTGACAACTTGTAATTTTGTGTTATAACCATTATTATAAATGCAAAAAAAGGATAAAAGTATGTCTATTAAAAATTGGTTTGGATTGGTAAAAAACGCTCACCAAGCACAAAATACAGCATCAAAAACATTTGAACAATATATTTCTGCAAAAAATTCTATACACCCTTTGTGTGATTTGGACGAAATACCAAATGAAGAATTACAAAAAGGTTTAGGTGTTGAATTTTGCCGTTTGACATATTGCCCAGAAGATCCTTTGTGGGGCAGCTTGTTTGAAGAAGACGAAAGATCTGTTGTATGTAATTGCAGTTGTTTTAAAGAAAATGTCAAATGCACAGCCGAAGGTTGCCCTGCATTAAATAACAATCACGCATATTTTGATGCCAAGGCCGCACATGAAAACGCAATAAAAGTTCGCAAAAATGCTGTTAGACGTGTGTTTGGTATCAAAGCAAAATAATAAATTAAATTACAGAACATAAATAAAAAAAAATGCCCAGATGGGCATTTTTTTTATTTAATTCCAACACTGATTTCGTCGCCATAGTTACCGACGGTTTGACCACCGACAGTACAAACGATATCTTCGAAACCACTTTTGATTTGGTTTTTCTTAACGACATTAGATGTTATCAACGCACCGGTTGTTCCCAACACAACACCGGCAATCGAATCCGATGCAAGGCGCGCGCCGTTGAAATTACCTTCGGCGGTGGTCCATACAGACACATCCAAATCGCCGAAACGTTTTTCCACAGATTTCACTTTTTCTTCTATGCGTTTCAAAGCGGCTTCGTCATTTACCGGTTGTGTTGGTGCAACACACGAAGCACCGGCACCATTGATGATATCCATGTATTCTGCAAATTTCTTGGCATCACATTTTGCGATATCCTTGCACTCTAATTCTATACTTGTAATTGCAGTTGCAACCGCAGAACTGGTATTGCCGCCACATGTTGCCTTGGCCTCTGCAATTGCTTTTGCGGTAATCGAACATTCGCACTTTGCCTCTGGCGCAGGTTGTCCTTTGACAACGCAGGCACCACGACCAATTTCATTGATTTTGAATTCTTTGGTTGTATCTTTGCAAACACATTGGTCAGTTGCCTTTACATAATCCGCATCAGCATTGGTATCACAACATGCACGTGCGACATTTGACCACTCAGCCCCAGCACGTTTTTGACGACATGTCAGGCCATCACCACCACCGGTACCACCGCCTTTTTTACATTCTTTGTAGATACCATCACCGATATGACCATCCAAATGATATCCTTTCTCGCACTCTGCAACACCGACTTTCCAAACGCCAGGAGTTTGACCACCACATTTTGCTTTACAACGTGTGGCGTGTTCTTTCAGCACCGTGGAGCCAAAAGGATTCTCACAAGTTATCGGATCTTTTATCGTGCCCGCGACAATTGTTCTTTTACCTTGGTCATCAACACATTTATTAGATGTATCCTCGATTTCTGTGATGTAATAGCATACATTTTGAGTAAATCTTAGGACACCCGGCATATTAGGAGTATAACCGCCATTGTTTGTGTAGTTATCTTTTAATGCAATCTTAAATTGTTTAGAATTACCCTTGTATCCTGATTTCACAGGACTGTCTGAACATACAGGAATTTGATACTCTTGCCACTCATCTTTGTGAAACCTATTTCTATCAGCCTTGCATTTGTACGCCTTGGCACCGTTTGTGACAACGGTTTGGTTTTCGCATTCATGATTGCCACCGCCTTCGTCTATATCACATTGCAAGCAATAACCATTGTTTGTGCATAATTCGTCAGCATTTGCGGCACGACCAAGTTTTCCACCAATGTTGCTACCTACTTCCCAGCCAAATACAGCCCCAGAACCAATACCGATAATCTTGGCAACCGGGTTAATTGTCCACCATGTTAACGCATGACCCGCGGTGGCCCCAATTGCGGCACCGGTCACCTTGGTAAAACCTTCGACCCATGCACCAACATTAACCACAGGCTTGTGAGCGGTACATTTCCCTTCAGCATATGCGTTGTTTAATGTTATGGTTCCACCCGCCAAGATTCCTGCGACCGCCGGGATAATCATTAATTTTTTCACAGACATTTATTCCTCCATTATTTTGCATTTTCGGTCGATATTAATTTTTCATAATCATACCGGGTGCATGTTTCTGGTTTTTCGCCCGCCAATTTATCACATTCGGCCTTTATCGATTTTAATTCTGCGATAATTTTTTTGAAATCCGATGCGTTATCTTTTTTCAATGTCTTTAATTGCGATACCAATAATTCGTCCCCAGACAATGCCTTTTGCCCTTGGACCGCGCCACCAATCAATTTATTACCGAATAATTCCATCGACCCAACACCAATCGCCGCGCCACCAACCGCACCGCCAACCGTCGCCCATGTGCGCGCAGATTTTTTCGCGTCCAATATGCGTTGTTTCAATTTTTCTTCGTCAATCCATGAACCGCATGTAATGTTTGTCCCCATTGGGAAATATTGACCCTGCATATCTGAAATATTGATTCTTTGGTCATTGGATTTTAATTCTACACGAACAAAACACACATTGTTTTCAGGTTTTTCTGTATCTTCGACCATGGTTGAATAACTGGCCGAATTACTAAGCCGGGATGCCCACACAAAAGTGTTGCCGAAACCGACATTATTGCTGATACATGCCAATCTTTCTTTTTCGCGAGTGTTTTTGGCAGGTTGCGCCGTATCTGCGACAACAGAAACACCATTTTCACCCATGCCCGGTGCCAATTTTGCCGCCGCGCCGTTGTCTTGTTTTATCGATGATGCCGCCGTTTGCGGAGCCATAACCACAGAACGCGATTCCACAGGTCGCGCCGTCCCAACCATAGAACGCCCCGCACCAAATGCAGGAACCGCAACCAGGCACAACGCAAATAAAGAAAGATGTGTTTTCATCCTTGCCTCTCCTATTATTTTTTTATTTGTTTGGTTATATTGTATCATAAAAATAGGCCATATACAAATAGAAAGTTTCTGGTTTTGTCAAAAGGTAAAACGACACAAGTTTGTGTCAAAGGCTTTGGGTCGTGAAAAATGGGGTGGAATTATAGTTGACAAGTCGTGTTTTTGTGTTATATTTGTGCCAACAGAAAATAAAAAGGATAAAAAAAATGCCAAATGAAATTATAATCGATTTGCCAGACTGTGTCGTTTGTGGTTATGGCACACCTGGGTGGGTGTTAAATCAATACATCCATGAACAAAAAACAAAATAACAATTGCCCCCGCATTTTGTGGGGGATTTTTTTATGGCATCGCGTAATTTTTTTGTTATGATTTTTTTACTAATACTATATCGGGGAAAAAGTTGAAAAAATCTGTTTTGATTTTGTCTGTATTGTGTGCAATGACCATAGGTTTTTGTTCCTTTGGCGCCCCAGATGCAACACCGGTGGCAACAAACAATGTTGCAAACAATAAATCACAAACGATTACTATGTCGGCGTTGGACGCTGTTAAATTGGCGGGAAATTTGGTTGATGCCGGCGATTATAGTCAGGCCACAACAATTTTAACACAAATGCCACAAACACATTCTTTGCCTGTGGAAATCGAACGGTGGTATTTGATTGCACAAATCGCACAACGAAATGGTGATTATGATACAGCCATTAAAATTTATCGAAAAATTTTGGATGACCAACCTGACTTGGTAAAGGTGCGTTATGAATTGGCGTTGTGCTATATGGCAAAAAAACAATGGTATCGTGCCGATTATCATTTGCGTTTGGCAATGGCAGGTAAAGATATCCCGCCACAAATAAAACATCAAATGATGTATTATCGTTGGATTGCACGTCAAAACAAAAATTGGAACGTGTGGTTTAATTTTGGCGCCGCACCGGATACAAACATAAACCAAAATGCCGGCGGTGAAGAATGTGTAATGACCGCGTGGGGACGATTTTGTCGGCAATTGCCGGAACCTGTATCTGCGGTTGGATATAATTTAACATTGGGTGGGAACTATGAATTTCGCCTAAACGAACATTGGCGGTGGAAAAGTGACGCAAATATTTGGGCCAATGTATATGATATTCACGATTATGATGATTTGTATGTATCTGGGTCCACCGGGCCGCGGTATGTTTGGCAAAATGGCGATATATGGTTGGCGGGCGTGACCGCACGACGGTGGTATGGTTGGGATGGATATAATCGGTCAAATGGTGCAAAGTTGGATACAAACTATGATTTTACACGACGGTTGTCTGGGGGACTTTCTTTGCGGGCGATGGACAATCGGTATGATGATTATGGTGCGTTGATGAACGGACAAACATATTCATCAAATGCACGAATTTCTTATTCTTTGGATGCAACAAAATATATTATTTTGCGTGGCGGCATCGACCGCGATACTGCAAAAGATGATATATATGCCAATTGGCGATACAGCACCGGGGTTGGATTCGGCACTGAATTACCATTTGGATTTCATGTGTATATGGAACCGTCGTTCACTTAGATGAATTATGATGGTGCGCGTTGGGTCGTCAAAGATGAACAATTTACAAAACTCGCTGAACGCGATTTTATACAAAGATATGCCATATCTTTATCAAACAATAAATTCGATATTTGGGGATTTGTTCCAACATTTACAGTCAGCTATACCAGACGCGATTCAAATATAAAAAATCGCGAATACGATAAAACCACATTGGAATTTTCTATGCAACAACGATTTTAACATTTTGCGATTTTTGTTGACACATAAAAACTTTGGTGCAAAAATACACTTCGCGTAAAAAGAGAAATCAAAAAATGAAAAAATTTAGTTTTCATAATATTAAAAATCCAAAGACACTTGCTTTATTGTGTGCGATTCCTTTGTTGTTCATAATGTGTCGTGAACAAGAAAAACACGCCGAACGCAATAATTTAGATAATCAAATTTCTGCATTGAACAAAGAAATATCAAACACACAAAATTTGCGAACTGCGCCGGTACCACAAAATTTACAAAGCACACAATCACGATATAATCGTGCAGCAGATTCTGTGGACAATCGTGCCGATACGATTGGCGTGTGCATGATGCAAAATGAAGATTTAATATTATTTGCATTTAATAATTACGCTGTGCGTGTTGGACGCGATTTTCAAATGTCTAAATTTTTGCCAAGTAATGACATCGCAACATTGCAAAAATATATTGCAAATCTAGATTCAACTGATTTTGTTCAAGATATGGCACGCGCACGTATTTTAGACAATATGGGTTCTATGCATGATTTGTCTTATTTCTTGGAATTACTTGATTTTGATTCGATAAATATGGAGTTAACTAATAAATTGGCATGGAATTTTTATACAGACACCAATGACAACGATATTACAGAAATCAGTTCTCTGGAATTTGAAAACCCGGTGTTGAACAATGCGTTGAATAATGAAAAAAATTTATTAAATCGCGCGTGGCAAAAAAATTATATGCATGCAAGGTTGCATACTGTGGATTCATTACGCGCAATCGATATAACAAATGCAGTGGATTCCGCGCAATGCGAACAAACAAATGCAAAATACGATTCTTTGCGAAATCAAATCATCAACGAATTTGATGATATGGATGAATATGTGCCGAATTTTGATATTCCCGAATTTAACTCTGTACGCACACAATATATGCATAACGACAGTTTAATTCGCGAATACTATCAAACTTTTGACAACATGTTAAACGCCGAAGATACTTTGTTGCAATACAAACAAACAATAATGCGCAAACGCGATTCTTTGGCACAAACAAGACAAAATTTGGAAAGATAAAATAAAGGGCGACATTTATGCCGCCCTTTATTTTTATTGGTTATTTAATAATTCTTTTGCTGATTTTAATAAATCCAACGCCGTATCAATATCGTCATTTATCGAATCATTAATTGATGATGATGCATGTGGCAAAACCACCGATGTTGTTGGCACAAAATCAGATGCGACATGTGGCAATTTGCCGTCGTGTATTAATTTTTTTACCCCAGCAATCGTCAACCCATTTTTATACAACAAATCACGAATAACAGTTATCTTTTCAATTGTATCCGCCCGATAATAACGACGACCCGCCGCCCCAGTTATTGGGCGAATTGCGGTTGGGAATTGTTTTTCCCAATACCGCAATGTATGCGCCGGCACAGAAAGCCGCTTTACAACATCATTGATTGAAACAAAATATTCGTTATCCATAAATTGCCCCATATATTATTCCGCCCCAGGTTCAATTGACGTATCAGTTGTTTCTGTGTTTTCTTTATTTTCTTCATCGCCTTCGGCAACAATCGAAATTGCAGATACAACCTTTTCTTTTTCAGCCGTCCTAAACAACGTCACACCCGCAGTTGAACGACCCGCAATACGAACATCCGCGACCGGTGTTCTAATTATCTTTCCACCGTCTGTCACCATAATAACATCTTGGTCATCTGTCACTGGGAAAGAACCCGCAACAGCCGTATTTTTTCCACCTAATTTTATATTGGTGAACCCATTACCGCCACGATGTGTTGTACGATATTCATACGAAGATGTGCGTTTTCCAAATCCATTTTCAGAAATTGTTAAAATGAATTCTTCCATTGCGGCCATGGTTGCCATTTGTTCCGGTGTCAACACCAAATCTGTTGTATTTTCTTCTTCCATATCACCTGCATCTTCTTCGATACCGGTCGCAGCGCGACGCGCGGCACGACTTTGCTTTATATATGCCGCACGCACAATTGCATCATTTTCACCATGATTCAACATCGCCATACCGATTATATGGTCATCTTTCTGTAAAGATAATCCACGAACACCGGTTGAATTACGACCCGCAAAGATACGAATTTCGTTCACAGGGAAACGGATGCAACGACCACGATATGTTGTTAAAAACACATCTTGGTCTTCGGTGCATGGCAATACAGAAATCAAACTGTCGCCTTCGTCTAACTTCATCGCAATTTTACCGTTTGCACGTATTGAATCAAAATCTTGCATACGATTGCGACGAACAGTACCACTTGCTGTTGCGAACATCAAGAAATGTTCTTTGCCAGATTCTTGAACGCGTTTAACATCTTCTTCGGGAACCGGTAAAATTGCGGTAATTGTTTCGTCTTTTTCCAAAGGTAACAAATTCACCAATGGACGTCCCTTGCCCGCAGCCGCCGCTTCTGGCAATTTATATGTTTTTAATTTATAGCACAAGCCCTTTGATGAAAAGAACAACAATGGTGTATGTGTGTTTGCAACAAATACCTGGACCACGTAATCATCATCTTTGGTTGTCATTGCGTTGCGACCTTTGCCACCGCGTTTTTGTGCGCGATATGTATCCAGCGCAACACGTTTGATATAACCAGTATTTGATACAGTCACAACCATATCTTCGCGTGCAATTAAATCTTCGACATCGATATCCACAGACGCTTCGGAAATTTCGGTTCTGCGTTTTGATGACCAATTGTCGCGCACAGATGTTGTTTCATCACGAATAATTTGAACGATGCGTTCGTGACTGCCCAAAATATCCAGCAAATCTTTTATCAATGCACCCAATTCAACCAAATCAGCATGTAATTTATCACGTTCAAGACCGGTCAAACGATGCAATTGCAATTCCAAAATTGCACGTGCTTGGTCTTCGGACATGTAAAACATACCATCTTTGTATTCTGTATTTGGGTCATCAATCAATTCAATATAGTTTTGAATATCAGCCGCCGGCCACCCGCGTGAAATCAATGCTTCGCGTGCGACATCTGGATTTGCACTGGTCTTTATCAATTGAATAACTTCGTCCAAATTGCCGACCGCCACAGACAATCCCAACAATGTATGCGCACGATTGCGTGCTTTGTTCAAATCAAATATTGTTCTGCGACGAATAACTTCTTCACGAAATTCAATAAAAGAATCCAAAACAGTTCTTATTGTGAATAACATTGGACGGCCACGATTTAACGCCATCATATTCACAGGGAAATTTGTTTGCATTTCTGTGTATTGGAACAAATGATTTAACACAACATCCGCAATTGCATCGCGTTTCAATTCAATTACAATGCGCAAACCTTCCTTTGACGATTCATCACGAATTTCCGCAATGCCTTCGATTTTTTTATCTTTGGCAAGTTCGGCAATTTTTACAATCATTTGCGCCTTGTTCACCTGGTACGGAATTTCATCAACAATGATTGCTTCATGATCATGAATATTTTCATAATGTGTTTTTGCACGAACAATAATTGAACCACGTCCAGTCGTGTGCGCTTTATACGCACCGGCACGTCCCATAATTACCGCACCCGTTGGAAAGTCAGGTCCCGGGATAATATCAAACAATTCATCATCGGTAATATCTTTGTTATCCAAGATTGCGAGGATACCATTGCAAACCTCGCCTAAATTATATGTCGGTACATTTGTCGCCATACCAACCGCAATACCCGAACCACCGTTTACCAAAAAGTTTGGGAATTTCGTCGGCAAAACCACAGGCTCTTGTAAAGTTCCGTCAAAGTTCGGTTGCCAATCAACAGTGTCTTTGTCCATATCTTCCATCAATGATGCACCAAGTTTAGAAAGGCGCGCTTCGGTATAACGCATAGCCGCCGGTTTATCACCGTCACGCGAACCAAAGTTACCCTGACCTTGGACCAATGTTTCACCCATGGAAAAATCTTGGGCCATACGCGCCATAGCCTCGTAAATAGAAGAGTCACCATGCGGGTGATATTTACCCATAACATCACCGACAATACGCGCAGATTTTACCGTTGATTTTGTCGCCGGCGCCACATCGTTCATAACATATAAAATACGGCGATGCACCGGTTTACAACCGTCACGAACATCCGGCAAAGCACGATCAACAATAACAGACATCGCATAATCCAAGAACGAAGTCCGCATTTCATGTTCCAATGATGATTGTGGAATTTTCATTTCTTTTATTTCATTTTCTGACATACTTATTTTCCCCTATTTTTTACATGCTAAGATTAGCAAAAAATTGCGCAAAAGGTCAAGAAATAAAGCCAAAAAAACCAATAAAAAAACATATATAAAAAATATTGACAAACAATTGCTGTGTATTAAAATGTATAAAAACAAAGTGAGGTAATATTATGACAAAAACATCGCCCGCCGTCGCCGTTTGGCCAGCATTTAGTAATTTGATTTTCTATATTATTGTTTTCTTTATCGGGCTGGAAATCCTTAAAAAGATTGGATTATTTCCGGAAAAAGGAAAATCTAAATAATTTTAATAAAAAGGTTGCGTTTTTATAAAAATATGATTAAATAGAGAGGCAAAAGGATTTAATTATGGCAACAAAAAGAACATATCAACCATCGAAAACCCGTCGTGTTAAAACACATGGCTTTCGTGAAAAAATGGCTACAAAAAGCGGACGCGATGTTTTGAATCGTCGTCGTGCCAAGGGGCGTGCCCGTTTGGCGGTTTCCGCAATCAATTAAAAACCCGGCGATTGCCGGTTTTTTTACATAATTAAAAAAATGCGAACAATTGTTCGCTTTTTTTAATCGTTTGCAACCCAATGACACACGATGGTTGCATGTTGTGTATCACCGGTCATAATTTTATGATACGATACAGAAGGTTCTAAACTAACATGAATTTGAACCTCTGGCGTTTCTGCATTTATTTCGTGTTCAAAATAAATTTCAATACCGCGCAACCGATGCGTATTACGGAATTCAAAACCAACACTTTCGGTTGCCCAGACCGCATATACCGCATTGTTTATATGCTGATTCACATCAACATCATCAAAACGACATTTCATAGTATGAATTTTTTCCACATCAAAATTTGGTGCCTTGCCAAAATCAATATCCCATACACGTTCATTAATACTGCCCCAATTTTCCAAACAATCGTTCAAGCGCAATAAACGACGCGTATTTAAATTTATCAATACCCATTGTGATGTTGCGCGAATCATTAAACGATTATCATGTTTATTCCTGATTTCAAAATCACGATATGCACGCAAACCATTATGATATGACGGCCATGTTTGCAACACAACTTCGTCTTTGAATTTTGGCAATTCAATAATATCAATCATATAATGTGTGACAACCCACGCAATATTGTGTGATTCACAATAAGTACGCCCCGCCCCCAATTCTTCGGCGTGCGATGCCGCCGCGCCTTGCAAGAAATTCATTAACATAATTGGGCGCAAATATCCATACCGGTCGCATTGATACGATTTAACCAATATGTTTTGAATATGTTTTTTTATTTCCATTATTTAATCTCCGTATCTTTATCATGCGATTATTATTAGCATATATTATGATTTTAATCAAGTTGCATAATACAGGATTTGCATCCTGCAAAATTATACACCATGCACAACCCGACAAAAAGACACCCCGCATACTGACGCGGCACCCGCCCGCATCAGCACACGATACAACTCGTTAAATGTCGCCCCAGATGTCATAACATCATCAACCAATAATATATGTTTTCCGCGGATTTTGTTTGGATGCACAACTTTGAACACACCACGAATATTTTGTGCGCGTTGCGCAGATGTTTTATGTCCCATATCTTCCCTGTATTTTCTGTGCACAGAATCGTAATCCATTTTCACACCCAACGCATGTGCAATTGGCCGCGCGAGTAATGTTGCCTGATTATAACCACGATGAAACAAACGCCGCCACGCCAATGGCACCGGCATAACAATATCTATATTCTGTAATTCAATATCACGCAAAGCCCAAATCATCGCGTTCGCCATAAAACGCGCGTATTTTATTTTTCCACAATGTTTAAATGGCAACATAACCTGTTTTGATGCATCATCATAAACACACGCAGACCTTATCCAATCTAATTCGTTTTTACCCGCCGCACATACCGGACACAACATTTCTTTATCATCAAAGTCATATCCAATAAAAGGATATCCGCAACGATGACATTTTGGACCATCAATCCAATTTATTGCCGTCCAACAATCAGCACACAATTCCCCATGTGTCGATACATCTGTACCACACAAAGGACATATTGGCGGATAAATAAAATCAAGAATTTTTTGAAAAACACCGCGACATATTACCATGTCATACTTTTATATGTTTTTGTTGTCGTTTTACCAAACTGACTGCGTTGTTGTTTGGTCAATGTTTCATACTGGGTACTATCAATATTACGCAGCACCAAACCACCGTCATCTTCACGATTTGATAATACAGGCATAATGCGTTGTTCCGGAACGCCTGTATCACGCAAAACCTGTTCCACAATGGCCAAACGACGCGCCGTCAATTTACGATCATCACTATCCGTTGTTGCATCTTTGGGAATTAAAACCTGAACCGCGCGTTTTGGGTCATTTACAACAATACCCGCAAAAGTCGTTAACAATGTATAATTATCGCGCGATAATGCAGAATCAGCATTACGGAAGGAAACCTTTATTTCAAATGGACGAATTTTTGAACCCATTTCCGATAAATTACTTTCTGCGGTAAATCCCGCCATACCGGTTGTCACACTGGTTGTATCAAATTCGTCAGCATATGTATCACGCATGGCCGACAAATGTTTATTTTCCGATAAAAATGTTTTACGAAAAGCCTTGCGCAATTCGGTTGGTGACAAATCAGCCAAACTTTCACCGTTGCGCGATTTTATATCATTATCTTTTTTCACAGTATGTTTTTCAACACTGCGAATCAAGATATCTGGTTCGTTCATTGGGACAATTGTGCGCGATATTTTTATATCATCCGCATCATTATCAGTCGCAATTATTTTTGTATGTTGTTTCACACTGTTATTTGCACGACGTTGTAATTCAGTAAGTTTCGCAATTTGTGCATCCAATTCCGCCATACGATTCATTGTTGATTCTAATTCACGAGCAACCGTACTGCGTGGAACAGGGGCAGTATTATCAATTGCAAAGTTATAATCCAACGATTCATCAGGCAAATCCGTTTCATTTGTTAAAACAGCAACCTCTTCCATTTTTGGCATGCGAAGTGGCATATCAATTGTCGCATTGTTTTCAGCCCATAAATTAGAACTGGGTAAATTTGGCGACAAAACATCAACATCGTTTTTGCGTGCGCCATATTGTACATTTGCATTTGTATTTGCACGACGCGATACAACGCGTTTAGTTGCCGATGCACCACGCATAGTCGCAGATTCACCAAATGCCGCACGCGCAGAAACCGCATCGTTACCAATATTTACCACCGGCAATGCCGCATTGGACACGACCGGCAAAACAGCCAAAAAGCCGAACATTGATATAAACTTTAAATGCATAATCCTTTCCTTCCTGTATTCATCATAGAACAATTTATGAAATCCACGCAAGTATAAAATACATATAAAAACGCCTGCGAAAAACGCAGGCGTTTTTTAGAGTACAAAGTTCAAATAATGCAAAAATTATTTATTTTTTGCGTTTGATTATCTTTGGCAAATTTATACGCAAATGCAATTTTTTACGCACAGCATTACGCAGATTTTCCATTGCAAAGAATAATGCCGGTGTTAATGTAAATGTTAAAATCAAACTTGCCAACATACCACCAATCATAACCGCCGCCATGCCAGACTTCATACCGTCTGCCGACCAAAGTTGTGGCAACATACCACCCATAATCGCAATAGATGTCATCAAAACCATATTGCGTTTAGACATCAATTCTGTCCATAATGCGTTATATGGTTTTTCGCCATTACGCACACGTTTCACAGTTGGTTCCAACACCAAAATATTATTGTTCACAACCAAACCTACCAACATAACAAACGCCAACATCGCACCAACATTCATAGATGCACCAGACAAGAACAACAATATAAACACACCAATAAAACTTGTAATAATTGATGTTGCGATTGTAAGTGGATGTGTCAAAGAATTCAAAATTGCCGCCAATAACATAAATGTCAAAACAGACGCCAAAATAAATGCCATACCAATTTCACTGGTTGTATCACTTTGAATTTCCGACATACCACCAAATTTTGCGCTGTATCCCGCCGCCCATTCCATTTGCGCCATTTCAGCCTCTATCTTTTTTTGAACCGGGCCAATTGTTGATTTACCAATATTGATATCAATTTCGGTGACACGCGATTTATCCAAACGACTGATATTTGGTGTTGACGGCACATTTTGTATTTCACCTAATTCTGCCAATGCAACCATACCACGCGGAGAATTTACAAACACACTGTTGAACATAAAGTTTGTTTTGAATGGGCGCGCAAATTCCAAAACGATTGGATATTCTTTTCCATTTTCTTTGTATTTATAAGAATCATTTCCATATAACGCAGTACGCAACACCGAACCAGCATAAGAATTTTTAATTCCCCACGCACTCATTTGTTCTTGGTTTGGCACAAAACGAATTTCATTGTTTGGTTTTTGTTGTGCCAATACCGCACTTTGCACTTCGGGAATATTATTTATTCGTGCGACCAATTCGTTTGCATATTTTTCACGCATTACATCATCATCGCCATAAACATTCAAAACCATGTCTGATGAAATACCACCACTGATCGCTTCGCCGGCACGAATTTGAATTTCTGCATCTGGGATATTTGATAAATTTTTCAACATTTTTTGTGCTAATTTTTTATCACTTATTCCGCGTTTACTTCTATCAACCAAATTTGTTGTGATTGTGATATTTTGCAAACCACGTTCACCAATTTTTACTATGGTTGATTCAACTTCGCGATATTGGTGTAAAACATCATCTATGCTTTTTGCGATTTCAGTTGATTTTTCGTATGTTGCCCCCATTGGCGCACGCACAGTCAATGTAATTTGATTCGCATCGGTTGATGGTTGGAATTCATTACCAACAAAACTCATCAATTGCGCCGCACCAAATAATACAGCAACAGCAATCAAAACAACACGACCGGCATGCGCAAATTGATAGTCATACCAACGACGCAAACGAGTGTGTTTTTCTTCTGTTTTTGTTTGTTTATCATCTATTACCTCACGACGATTGGTTAAACGCAAAAACTGTGCAATCATCATCGGTGTCAAAGTGAATGAAAACAACAAAGACAATAAAGTTAAATATACAACAGTCATACCAAATTGAATCATGAACTGCCCCACAATACCACCCATAAATGCCAACGGCAAAAACACCACAACATTGGTTCCAACGCCCGCCAACACAGAAACCGCAACACGTTTTGTTCCGTCAATTGCTGCATTTTCAGGATTTTTACCATTGCGCATTTCTTGCAATGCGGATTCAATCAAAATAATTGCATTTGACACCAAAGTCCCCAACGCCGATGAATACGCCAATAAAGTCATCGCATTTATGGTAAAACCACTGAAACTTACAAAGAACATACCGGCCACCATTGATGTAGGAATCACAACACCCGCAATAACAGTCGAACGCCAATTTTGAGTGAACAATAACAAAATTATAACTGTGAAAATAATACCCAAAACAATTCCATTGATTGTATCAAATGTATCGCTTTCAACCTTGGTAGAAGAATCGCTTACGATTTCCATTTGTGCATTTGGATACTTTGTTTGCATTTCAGCAATCAAATCTGGCATTGCTTTACGTAATGCATTTGATATTTTAATTGCATTACCGTCCGCCGCCTTTATCACAGATGCGATAATAACATCATTTCCATTATATTTTGCACCTTTGTCTATATCACGCGCAGAATCAGTGACGGTTGCAACATCGGTCAATTTGAAATTTTGTCCTTCACTTGTCACAATTTGCAGATTTTCAATTTCATCAACACTTGCAAATTCGCCAACGAAACGAACATTTGATGAACCGGTACCACTTTCAATTTTTCCCCCAGGCACATTTAAATTTTTATTCGCCAATGCCGATACAATATCAACAATCGTGACACCGCGCGCCGCCATTTCATCAGGCGACATTTCAATACGAATTGCACGTTTTAATCCACCAAATACATTTACATTTGCAACACCTTTTATACCGGTGATTTTGTTGGACAATGTATCGGTTGTATATTCATATAATTCACGTGAATCAGCACCATAAATCGCGACATCAATCACAGATTGTTGTAATGGATTCAATTTTTCAACAACCGGTTGTTTCATATCTTCTGGAAATTCTGCAGATAACGCGTCCAATTTTGATTTTACTTCTGCTGATTTATCATTTACATTTACACCCAAATTAAATTCAGCCATCACATAACCGCCATTTTCATAACTTTGAGATGTAATTTTTTTAAGCCCGGAAACTTCGGACATGGCATCTTCGGCCTTTTTCAAAATTTGCGATTCTATCTCTTGGGGGGCGGCACCCGGATATATGAAAGATGCGGTCACATACGGAAAATCCAAAGACGGGGTACGTTCTATATTCATACCATTAAAAGAATAAAAACCCAATACGACCCAAAATAAAACAAACATCAATGTTGTAATTGGACGACGAACAAAAAATCTTAACATTTTAATTACTCCCCTTGCTTTTCAATACGAACCCTTTCCCCTGATGATACTTTTGATAAAATCACAATATCACCATCATGCAAACCTTGGGTAATAAGTGCAACATCGGCATCGCTGTGTGCAACAATAACCTTGCGCAATGTAGCCACACCATTTTCATACACAAAAACATTGTCATCAACAACCGCATAAACCGGCACAAAATAACCATTGCGAGTGTATTCAACATATTGCAAACCGTTTTCTACATTTGATGTTTTAATTACATACATACCTGTATCCAAATTTATATTTTGCGACACAGATGTAATTTTACCGTTTCCAACCTTTTGTCCGGCACGAAACAACCCAACACGATTGCCGGTCACATACGCTTTATTTTTTTCAACTGTTATTGGTTCATGCAAAACCCCAGAAGAATTTTGTGCCGTCATTGTTAAAACAGGCGTACCATTAATTGATATATCGCGCGAAATATTAAACACATCTTGGTTATGTTGTAATATCAACGCAACAATACGAAAACAAACCCAAAAAACAATTGCACACACAGATAAAATGTAAATCCATTTTTTTAACTGTTGTGGTTTTTTTACTTTAAAAAATTTTATTATACGTTCCATTTTATTCATCCAATTTTTTAATTGATTCCATTGACATTAAAATTTTGTATTTTGCATTTAACAATGCCATATCTAACTGATACAATCCGGACGCAACTTCGGCCAATTCAACCGCAGATGTTTGACCGGCACCAAATCTATCCTGGGAAAATTTGTATGCTTTTGCCGCCAAATCGCGTGCATTTTGCATGTTTTCCAAATTATCACGCAAATGATTATATTGACGGATTGCTGTGTTATATTGTTCCGTTGTCAATTTTTTTGTTTTATCCAAATCTTGACGCGCGGCTTCGGCGTTCATTACGTCAACCGTTGCATTTGCACGATTTAATCCACCGGTAAATACAGGAACCGATAAAGCCAATCCCCAATATGCCCCCTGGGATCCAGATTTTTCAAACATATGCCCAACATCGTTTCCCATTGTCATAAAATTATACGCACCAACCGCCGCCAATGTTGGATAGCCATTTGCGCGTTGTGATGAAGCCTTGGCTTCGTACATATTTACCTGTTCTTGTAAAACTTCCCATTGTGGGGTTGATGTTAATTTCTTATCTGCGATATTTTCAAATTCACTTGGAAAATTATCAGTCAAATTTAATTCTTCATCTATATCGATTCCCGCAAAAATTTTTAACATACGGTGCGCCGTATCGCGATTAAATTCTGCATCTGATAAATTGATTTCTTTGCTTGCAATATCTGTTTCGATTTTAACCAAATTACCACGATTGGCACGACCCGTTGCCGTTAATTTAGATTTAGAAACCTTTGCATTATTCAAATCTTGTTGTGCCAATTTCACAATTTCATCAGTCATTTTCGCGGTCCAATATAAATCTGCCGCACTGTATGCAACCTCGCGTCGGGTGATTTCTTTACTGGTCTTTGACATTTTAATCGCACTGCGCGTGCTGTCCACAGCATTACCGATTTTTCCAAATGTGTAAATCGGTTGAGTAATTGACACACCCGCCATTAGTAAATTATCAGGAATTTGTAAATTTGTTAAATCGTTGCCTGTGTTTTGAGCCGCTTGGGCCAACAACCCACCAAGTTCAGGCGGTAATTTTATACCTTGGTCACTGGTTGGATTGGTGACATCAACTAAATTCATATACGAAGCGTTTGCCGTCACATTTACCCAACGATTTGCATTGACCGCATCCAATGAAGCTTCGGCCTTTTTCACATTAGCCTCGGCCTTTTTAATATCATTTGATTCGGCAATAATTTTATTCACCGCATCATTTAATGACAAATCCATAGCAACCGCATTATTTGCAATCAAACCACCACACAATACCGCACAAATAAATTTTAATTTACGCATTTTGTTCCTCCACCCGCTTTAAAATTCCATTGATATATTCAAAGCATTCCGCCAATTTGTTTTCTTCGGCCCCAGATAAATTACGGCAAAATTGTTCAATTGTATCCATGACCGCATCTTTGAATTTATTTGCAACCTTTTGCCCTTTGGACGTGACAGCATACCAAGTATTACGACGATCGTTTTCATCAACGGTGCGTACGACCAAACCTTCGGCCTCTAACTTTCTAAACATAATACACAGGTTTGGTGTTGGCATACATTGACGACGCGCAATTTCTTTTAATTTAGAACGACCCGACACATACAAATCAACCAATACCATCAATTGTTGGCGATTATAACCAACCTTTTGCGAAGGAAATTGTTGAATACGGGTCAACAAACGTTCCAAAACAACGCCATGTTCTTCTATTAATTCTATGAATCTTTTTCTGGCCACAGAAAACCCCTTTGTTTAACATAAAAATCATTAAAAACTTTAACGATTATATATATTTAATTTTATTTTTCAAGTGTTATTATGCAAATTTTTTTATTTTATTACTTGCTTATAAAAAATAATATGGCACGCGATAAAACAGAATCGGTTTTTATTAAAAACATACTTGATTGTTGCCTATATTTTTGTATGATATAACCAAATAAAAACAGGTTTGATATGAATCTTAGAACTTTTTTTGCAAATATGGTATGTGCAACAATCCCCGGAAAAAAACGGCGCGATATTGTGCGTATAAAAATTAAATATCGCGAATATCTGCGCGATTGTAAAAAATTTGCGTTGTCACATGTTGATGGGAAAAAGCATCGTGTTCGTATTGATGTCGGCACGCGGTCGCATAATTTGATTTTGTTGGTTGGTAATATTGCTGCTTTTAAATTTCCTTTGCATGAAAATGGATATGAAAAGACAACCCGCGAAAAACGCATTGTTGATACTTTTTCAAAAATCAGCCCTATAAAAATTCCAAAGTTAGATGTTTTGCAATGGGGTGATATAACTGTGCGCAAATATGAATTTGCAGATGGTGTATTGTTAAAAAAAATAAAGCCACAAATTGTAATGCAATACCGCAATAAAATTTCAACACAATTGGCTGAATTTATTTTTGCAATCGGGAATGCAGACCCGGTTGAATTACGCGATTTAAAATTAGACCCATACGACAAACCTGGATATATGCATGGTTGGTTTCATAATGATATTGCCGAAAATTTTACTGTGAATCCAAAAACTTTGGACATAAAATATTTTATCGATTGGGAAGATACGATTTTTTATGATTTCACACTTGGGTTTATGCATACACGCAACAGTTGGGAAAAATCTGGGTTCATCGGTTTGACAGATGATGTGATTGATAAATATACCGCATTATATAAAAAATCCCGCAAACACGATTGACATTTGTCCAATCATCGGGTATCTTTTTATTCGCATTGATAGTTTTGCTCCCATCGTCTAGCGGTCCAGGACATCGGATTCTCATTCCGGCAACATGGGTTCGATTCCCATTGGGAGTGCCAGTAATTAAAAACGCCCCTTTTGGGGTGTTTTTAATTAGTGACAGTTTCAATCACAACCGAATGCCCACAGGCGAAACGGTATAATTTTCATGAAACACATTGCTTTTTGGGCTGATTTATGATATAATACGGTCAAGTTCACAGACGGCATTCGTGCCGTCTTTTTTTATACAAACAATAAAAGGAGCGATAAATGGAACCAACTTATATATCGGCATTTCCAGGAATTGGTACAACAAGAATGTTCGTTGGAAATGACGGAAATATTTATGAAGCCAGCGGAGGTAGCAGAGCATGGCGTAATAACAACCCTGGAAATTTAGAATATGGAAAATTTACTCGTGATAATGGCGCAATTGGTACAGACGGCAGATTTGCCATATTTCCAGATATAACAACAGGTTTTAATGCTATGACCGAATTATTATCAACAAATTCGTATCAAACCTTAACTGTTGAAGGGGCAATAAACAGATATGCACCATCAACCGAAAATAATGTTGAAAATTATTTAAAATCAATAGAACGACAAACAGGTTTTACGCGTTCAACACCAATGAACCAACTTTCAAAAGACAATTTACTAAAACTAGCACAAGCAATGGCTAAACATGAAGGAAATATGATCGGGAAAAAACGTTTTGTTTCTAAACATGAAAAATATGTTTGGGTGACGGTTGGTGATGATAAAGTTAGACCAGAACACGAAATACTGGACGGCGAAATTAGAACATGGTATGATACACCACATCCAGGGGAAGAATACGGATGTCGATGCCATGCAGAAAGTGTTGATTAAATTTTTTATTTTATTGTTATGTATGGCCTGTTCAAGCCGGGTTGAATATACTGAAGATTTTTTTGATGGATTACCTCAGCCAGATAAAACCGAAATTTTTGATTTGCCCGATGATTACGGAATAAAAAAGATAGATACTTTTTTCATAGATATAAATAACAACGGTAAAAATGACACTATCAAACGTGGTCGATTTGTAACAGGCACAGCGCATTCATACACTTTTTACGATATATATTTGGACAATGGCGAATTGCTTACGCATTTAACAACCCACGAAGGTGCCGATTGCGTTTTACGCACTTATAAATTTCAAATACAACCGTTTGTAATAACAAGTGCATCAAGACCAATCGGCAAAGATTATATGGAACCAACAAAAGCAAAAATAGAAACATTTGAAATTAAAAATAATAAAATAGAATCTGTATTTAGCGAAGAATACAATCCAATTTGTGATGTTAGATATCTATTATAACTGTTTCTAAACACGTTTCATTTCATCGAAATCATGAACAGATTTTTTATTTTGTGACTGTGTCGGCTATTTTTTGTGCTGCACGATTTTCAACCAGTGATTTCTTTGCCATTTTTTCGAGTCTGGTTGGATTATCAAATAAATCCGTCAATGTGGACGCCAACCAACGCGGTGTGAATTTTGATTGCTCAATCGAAAAACCACCACCCAATTTTGCAAATGCATCTGCATTGGCGGCTTGGTCTGGATTGATATTTAATGGCACCAAAATCGCCGCACGACCAATTGTTTCAAGTTCTATGACGGTACTGGCCCCACTGCGCCCAATGACCAAATCAGCATCTTTGATTGCAGACGCCATATCGCGAATAAAAGACAATACATTTGCATGGATTTTATGTTCTGCATAAAACCTTTGCAATTTTTCAACATTTTCTGGGCGTGTTTGGTGTGTCACAAAAATCTTTTTATTTTTCATAGCCGCAATCGCCAAAGGCACAACTTCATCTAAAATTTGTGCGCCCAATGATCCACCGGTCACCAACAAATGAGATTTGTTTGGAATTTTTGAACCTGCCACCATCAAAAAATCCGCACGCACAGGTAATCCTGTATAAACAATTTTTGTGTTCGTTTTCGCCGGCATACCGTTGACCGTTGGAAAACTGGTCATCAAAGTTTTTACCCAACGCATAGAAAATCTGTTTGCGCGACCAATCGCCGCATTTTGTTCATGCAAATATGTTGGTATGCGCCACACATGCGCGGCAAACACAACCGGCACAGATGCATATCCACCAAATGCAACAACGCGTGCCGGGCGTGAAATTATAAACCGTAAAATCAATGCTGTGGCAGATACCGCAATTTTGAACAATGCGTATATTTGTTTTACACGACTTTTTGCACCAACGCCCGATGCCCAAATATGAACAATACGCGAACCCGCGGGTGCAGAATCACGCACCATTTTATCAGTTCGCCCATCACAAGAAATTGTAATTTTATGACCACGCGATGCTAATTCTGTTGCCGCCGCCATTGCTGGGAACACATGTCCACCGGTTCCACCTGTTGCAATCCATATTTTCATTTTGTTTTCCTTTGTTTTATGATATAATTATAGCATTAGGTATATAAACTTGCAAATAATAAGGAGAATAAAAAATGAACACTATTGAAAGGAGAAACAAGATAAAGTTATTGTTGCCACGCGCAGTTAGTTATGGTGTTTATCCTGAAAAAACCATAGAAAATTGCAACGAGATTATTAAATTGATTTCCAATGAACCAAATAAAAAATTGCAACATACATATTTCAAAGCGTTGGCTGATGCATTATTTATGAAAAGTCCCAGTTTCTTTTTGGGAACAAGGGTGGAACATCATGAAAAAATGTTAAAACAGCAAACACCAGAAATTCGTTCTATGTTGCGTAAATTAAAAAGATTACATTTTGATATAGATTACAAGCCTGGGTGTATGTTAAAAATCAATGCGTTAATACGGGCATATGGTGGCACAATTATGACCAAAGAGCAAATGCGTGAACAAAAAAAGGAAAAGTTTGCAAGGGCCGCAGAAAAAGTTTTGAACAATGAAAAAATGCCGCGTAAACAGAAAAAAGAATTAAAAAAAGGTATTAAAAAACTGGGGCCTGCTCTTATTATGGGAAAGTTTGTAAACGGCAAATAAGAAAAAACGACCATTATGGTCGTTTTTTTTATTTCTTTTTTTTATGTTATTTCCACTTATCTTCGCGGATTAAAGCCAATGTCAATCCAAAGAGCAAACAAAAGCCCAAGAAAGAACTGCCCCCAAATGAAATAAACGGTAATGTCATGCCTTTTGGTGGCATTATATGTAATGTTGTTGCCAAATTTAAACAAATCTGCATCGCAAACAATGCCGTCGTTCCAGTTATAACATACAAAACAAATTTATCGCGTGCGTTGGATGCCGCTTTCATTAAACGCTTTATAACCAATACGAATAAAAACAATAATGCACAACCCGCCAAAGCACCAAAATCTTCAACCAACGCAGCATACACAAAATCGTTTTCAGCCATTGGTAAATTTTCCGCCGCAAATGCTTCGTCACCCATACCAAACAATCCACCTTGGCGGATTGCATTAACGGCATAACCAACCTGACTTAATGGATCCAACGGTTTCAAAAAGTCCATAATACGTTCATGAACGTGATGAAATAAAAAGAACGCGCCGATACCACCACACGCAAATATTCCAAATAATATCGCCATTATTTTTTTTGGTAAACCCGCCACAAAAAGCATTATTCCCAACACCAAGAAATACAAAATAGATGTCCCAACATCGGGTTGACGAAACATTATTCCCAAACACATGCAAAACACAAATATATATGGCCACCAAGATATCCAATTTAATTGCCATGCTTCGCGATTCAAGAAAATATTATCGCCGTATTTTTCCTTCATCTTGGTTAAAAACCATGCTGTTAAAATAATAAATCCGGGCTTCATAATATCCGATGGCATCAAACGCAATCCGTCCAACACCACCCAACGCGCAGAACCATTAACAACATGCGGATGAACAAATGTCAATAATAACAATGGCAAACATACTAAAACATTTAACCATGCCAATCGCAATACCCATTTTTGATTAAACATACTGGTTATAAACAAAGTTCCAATTCCAACGATATAAAAAGGAAACATTTTCACAAAAAAATAATACCAAGGAAGCGAACCATGAACACGAATAGAATTCGCACTGCCGGTTGATATTGCCGCAATCATACCAACAAAAATCATAATACCAATATACAACAACAACCAACGGTCAATACCGAAATACCAATCGGTTAATTGACTGTCATCTGTGCGACGCGCGACTTCTTGAATAACCGCCATATTCTCCCTCTATCCGTTTTTACCTATGCAAATTTTAACAAAATCAATGCAACCCCAGAAAACAAAATAGACATGATGAAAAATCTATCAACAATTTTTGTTTCTGCCCAACCCAATTCTTCAAAGTGATGATGCAATGGTGCGCGCAAAAATATGCGTTTTCCGGTGCCTGTGATTTTGCGTGTGATTTTAAAACACATTGTTTGCAAAAACGAAGACAATAAAATCAAAACCATCATGCCGGCGGCAATACCCATAATAATTTCTGATTTTAATAACATCGCCACAGTTCCCATAAATCCGCCCAATGCCAATGACCCGACATCGCCCATAAAGATTGATGCAGGTTTCGCGTTATACCACAAAAATCCAAGCGTGGCACCCGCCATTGCGCCCAATGGTGCATACAGACTGCTGGTTTCTGGTAAAAACACCACACTGTCCATAAAACCAATTCTGGTTGCGCCATATAATGCAACCACCAAAACAATCAAGACCGGCAAATATAATTTTGATAACATGCCATCTAAACCGTCTGTGATATTTGTTGCATTTGCACTGCCACAAATAACGAAATAGCCGAATATATAATATAAAAAACCAAGTGTTATTGACATGCCAAATACATCACCCAAAACCCAAGAATTTAATGGTAAAAACACAGACGACCCAATAATTATCGATAAATCTGGCACATATGGTGGCATTGTTTTATTTATCAAATATACCAATACAATGACGAATAAAGCCTCCATCCCCAGACGAAATGCCGGCGATAATCCATTTGATGCTTTTTTAGATTGTGATGTCACCTTTTTATAATCATCAACAAAACCCAACGCACCAAACATAACCAAAGATAATAACGCAATCCAACCCGCGCTGTTTGATAATGGCATGAACAATACAGATGCCAATATCACAGCAATCAAAATCAAAATACCACCCATTGTTGGTGTTCCTGCCTTGGCACGATGTGATTCTGGGACATTTTCACTTATTGGCTGACCTTTTTTTTGCCATGCATGCATCCAGCGCACAAATCCACGACCAAAGACCAGCATTATTAAAAATGCAACACCAAACGCCGCCGCAAATTGCGCCCAACCACTGGCAAATGCATAAAAACCATGAGAAATAAAGTAATCTGCCAACATAGAATTTTCTCCTTTGATACACAATCATTTTATCATAAATTCTATGCTTTACCAATATATTTACAGAAAAAATTTATTAGAACACTCCGCCAACTTGGGGCACAGATTGTTTAACCGTTTCGCCGGTCGCATTTATGATAACAGGCGCAACAATCATCGGTTCGTTTGGCCCCTGGGTTGCTTTGAAAGCCTCGGTTATTATCACACCGTTTGGATCGCGTGTGGCGGCAACGCCATTACTGCGATTTACACGCACAAAATGCAATCCATCAGGCACAGAAAATGGTTGGTTTTTCTGGTCGCGCAATGCAACCGTCATAAAATCTGAAAACACATGCGCCGCAGTATATGACCCGGTTCCCTTACCCAATGGACGCGGCGTATCATATCCCAAATACACACCGGCAATTAAATTTTTAGTAAATCCAATAAACCATGCGTCCTTTACATCGTTTGTTGTTCCGGTTTTACCAGCGATTGTATGACCCGGCACCATTGCTTGGCGACCGGTTCCGCGTTCAACCGCACCCTGTAATATAGAAATCAATTGGTATAAACTTTGTGGGTCTGATAAAGCCGGTCCCAAATCATCATCATCCGGTGGCAACGCAGAATCCGTCCATTGCTCAACCGTCGGTTCATTACCGCCGATTGTATGACCATATCTGTCTTGGACATAATCAACAAGGCGAGGTTTCACAACATGCCCACCATTTACAAATGCAGAATATCCCGATACCAAATTTTGCAATGTTGTTTCACCCGAACCCAACGCCATAGATAAATTCACATCTTTTAATGATTCAGGATACACGCCAAACCGTTTTGCCACATCAATCGCATCCTTGACCCCGATTTGTTCAACAAGACGCACAGTCGGTACATTGCGCGATGTTTCCAACGCCAAACGCAACGGAACATCCCCAAGGAATTTTTTATCACTGTTTTCCGGTTTCCATTCTGTATCAGCATCTTTCCACCCAACAATTGGTGCATCAAGTAAAATAGCCTCTGGCGACATGCCTTTTTCCAACGCAGACAGATAAACAAATGGTTTTATCGTACTGCCAATTTGGCGCATTGCTTGGGTTGCACGATTAAACGAACTTTGCGCAAAAGAACGACCACCCGACATTGCCAAAACGCGCCCTGTATATGGATTCATAACAATAATTGCACCTTGGAGTTTTTCATCCCCATGACGATTTGCATTGTAATTATCCAATGTTTTATTCAATGCATCACTTGCCGCGCGTTGTAATTCAGGAACGATTGTTGTTTTGATATATAAACCTTGGTTATATAAATCTTCGCGCCCGATTGTTTCCAGTAATTGACGGCGAACCTCTTCTGCAAAGTATTGGAATTTATCTTCCATTTGGGCGGTAAAACCACTGTTGATATTTAATTCTTCGGCGGCGGCGGCGGTTGCCTCTTCCTTGGTAATAAAACCTTCATCTTGCATGCGGCGCAACACATAATTGCGACGTTCAACAGCCTTGTCCCGATTATTTGGTGCCTTTGGCAATGATGCCAAAAATGCACATTGTGCCAAAGTTAAATCTTTGACCGGTTTATTGAAATACATCAATGCAGCCGAACCCACACCATATGCACGCGCACCCAAAAAGATTTGATTCAAATACAATGTCATAATGTGTTGTTTTGAAAATGAACGTTCCAAACGAAGTGCCAATATTGCCTCTTTCACTTTGCGTGAAATTGTGCGATCAGATGTCAAAAAGAAATTCTTGGCCACCTGTTGCGTTATGGTTGATGCCCCAGAAAACTTTGTATCAAAACCAAAAACGCGCATAAAATTATTCAAAGATGCCCGTATTATACCCTGGATATCAATACCAGGATGTGTCCAGAAATTTTGGTCTTCGGCGGCAATAAATGCATTTACCAATTGGGGTGGCATATCCGCAAAATCAATAAACACACGACGTTCTTCGGCATATTCAATCAAAAGCGAACCGTCCGCCGCATAAAGTCGTGTTGCCACCGGTGGCGCATATGTCGCCAATTTTTTATAATCTGGCAAATCATTTCCATATATAAAAACCAACGCCGCCAATGCAGCAATCATACCGGTAAAACACCAAAATATTAGATTCAAAAAGATGCGCAGAATTTTTTTAAATGTCATAGATTAATTATACGATACGATTTTACAATTTGCAATTTTTTAATTCCGCCTTACGTCGAAATTCCAAAGTACAGAATTCAAAGTTCAATTAATGTGTGCGACCAATCAGGTCCCACGAAATTAAAAATTTCGTGGGCAATGTCGCACGGCATTTATTGTACTTTGTTATTTGCACTTTGAACTTTGAAAAAACCGCCAAGGCGGTTTTTTCATAATTCTATGTGACCGTTGGTTGCGACCAATTCTGCGCCAGATGATATTTTTCCCCCGGCCTCACGCAATATTAATTCACCGGCGGCAATTTCGGCATAATCCAATGGGGTTGACACAAATGCATCTAATTTTCCGCATGCGACACCCACCAAATCCAACGCCGGACATCCAGACACACGAACATCACCAATTTTTTTAGAATTATCATTTGTGTTGTATGCAACCATCAAATCGTCAGTGTCCACAATCGATGAAGTGCGAATTTTTGTAGAATGAAACGCAGAAAACATATACGCACCCGAATCGCGTTCGGCATAATACAATCTTTCCAATATTGGGGCATAAACAAGTGCAATTTTGGTTTCACCGTTTGACCGCAATGCCAAAGATATCGCAAAATTTGGGTTTGCACGCACGAAATTTGCGGCCCCAGATATTGCCAAAACAAATTCGTCGCGACCATCACCATCGCGCGTCATATTTGGTGTCAACAATCCCGCAGATGGGCGAACCAATAACAAATCGTTTAAAATACTTTCTTCGATGCGGGCGGATGCCTTGGCCACAAAATCACGCGCCCCACGCAATGATTGTTGCAAGTTTTCAACTTCGCCAAAATCACGACGCAACCCAGACGCAGTTTTGTCCAATGCGACAAACATTTTGTTTAATTCTGTGGAGCCTTTGATAAGCAAATCCATTTTTTGTCCCCCCGGTAAAAAAACGATTAAACTTAAAATTTAAATCCGGCAAATTTGCTTTTGAAATCAGCGGCGCGTTGACCCTTGGTCTCTTGATTATTGCGTTGACCTGTCCAAGCCGGATGATTCAAATTATCAGTAGATAAAACCAAGTCTTTTTTGACAGATGAAAACATTTTCACAGTTTTGCCATCGGTCATAGTGACATTAATTTCATGGTATTCAGGATGAATTCCTTGTTTCATTGTATAATCCTTTGTTTTATATATAAAGCCCCAAAATTATACATTGTATTTTTCGAATTGCAAGTTTTATTTAGGGACAAGATTGACGTTATGCTATCGTCATCCCGCCTTTTCTTATGGTCGTCATCCCGCCGAAGGGCGGGATCCAGTTGGCACAATGGTGCCAAATTGTGTAATAAAGCCAAATGACGCAAGTTGACCCGTCGGGTCAACTGGATACCGGCCTGCGCCGGTATGACGAGTTTGAGGGATGCGGTATGACGAGTTGAGTGGCCAGTATAACAGGTCGACTAGTGGTGCCGTTGTGAATAAAAGAAAGGGAGGCTTTTCGAAGACCTCCCTTTTTTTTAACGGTTAGTGAATTTTTATTCTTCGCTGATGTCGACACTGATGATGTCACCATAGTCACCAACAGGTTCACCGCCGACATAACAATGGATTTTCGAACCGATGTTTTCCATCCATTCTTTGATAGCCTCATTTTCAGCGTTTTCGTATTTTGCCTTTTGTGCGGTTGATACGATGTCATGCGCCAACAATGAAGTCAAACCACCGCCAACAACAGCCGCCCCGGCATCCAACGCAAGACGTTTGCCCGCCCCAGATTCTTTGTTATCTGTCGCCACATTTTCACAAGTTGTTTCCAATTCAGACAATGTATTCGACAAATTTGCCAATTCTGTGCTGTCCCATTCATATGTATCGGGGTCACGCAATTCGCTAACCGCCGCAACATACGCCTGACCTTTTTCTGTTTCAATAACATTCAATCGCAATGCGCTTATTGCCGCAGGCAACCCAGCAACTTCACTGCGGAAATTATTGTATTCTGGACCATTATAGGCATAACCGCCGCCCTTTGTAGTTGTTACACTGATTGTATCCGGCAACCCGTTACAATATCCGTCTACGACAGATTGTGCAGGATTATATATAAATGATGGTGTTGTATAACCGCCAAAATTCGAACAATTTTTCTTGGTATACACACCGTTTCCATAATTATAGTATGTATCAACCGTCGATTTTGTATAGGTTTTACCATCACTTCCTGTATATGTTGTTGTTCCGGATTTTGTTCTGCCCGCCTTCCAGAATTTATCCAAATGTGATTTTGCAGCATTCAAATAATTTTGGATTGTTGCCAATTCTGCAACAGAACCTGTGGCATTATATGTTCTTTCACTGATACTTTTCCACAGATTAGATGCCGCAGTCGCATTGTTCACGCAACCTGGATAATCTGTTGGGTCGGTTGACGCATCACTGAAATCACACAATGTGCTTACTTTTGTGATAAGTTGCGATACACCGTTTGCTTCATCAACTTGCAGACCATATTTTGCATCGACGGCGGCAACCGCATCACGTCCTTCGCGTGTCACAGCACCTTTTATTGTATTTAATGTGACACTTGTTGGGATTGTCATTGATGCCTTGTTACTGTCAACGGATGATAATTTTGCTTTTGCAGTCCGCGCATAACGTAATGCTTCATCCATTTTTGTTTGGCTTTTGCTGCGAACCGCGGCATCAAAGGCTTCACGCGCTTTTTTGGCCTGGTCTGTACATTCTTCGGCAGAATTCGCCTTGGCCATATTCTTGTTCAACAATCCGCCCAATCCAGAACTGGACGCGTTGCTTTGCAATGAATCCATGCCCCATGCAGACAACCCAGCACCAAATACACCAGACCCCAAAGTCACCCACAAATCGGTATTTTTATCTTTTTGTGAACCTTCGCCGGCTTCCTTACGCGCTCTTTCACCAACTTTATCGGTCACAGTTTTGATTGTGTTGTCACTTATCCATGAACCGCATGTGAACGGGTCACCGGTTGAAAAGTATGCATTTGTTTCGCCGCCCAAAGCATTTTGAATATCTTTGTCTTCGGACATAACTGTGATTTTCACGCGGCAAAATGAATTATACAAATCATTACTTTGAACAGACCCGTTTTCGCCCAAACCTTTGGCACCGTAATCACTTTTCATTTTGCTTTTCAATTTTGCCCAAACAAATGTTGCGTTTGGATTTGCGCCAGAATTTTGTGCCAAGCAAATGTTTTGTTCTTTGGTCAATTTGGCCTTGTACTGGGCCTGGGCCTCCATTTCGACATCAACCAAAACATCTTTGAACACAGTATTAATTGCCGAATTTTCTTGGGCAATTGATTTTGAAATCATGTGTGGTGTTGAACAACCGGACACACCGCCTTCTTCGTAATCACAAATGTTTGTTCCGGAATTTCCACATTCGCAAATGTGTTTACCGTCTTGGTTAACCTCTTGAACATCTTGCATATATTGATCATTTGCAGATGTGCGCCATGCAGAACCGACATTTGTTTCATTTCCCCAACCGGTACGGACATCGGCTTCGCCGTCGGCAATACCCATTTTGGCAATCGCCAAACTTTCCGCACAAACATCACTGTTTTTAACCGTTAATGCGCATAACCCTTGGACAATTGTGTAATCCAACACACCGCCAACTTTGTTCATAGATTTATTAAAGCCATCACTGGTGGTGTTGTATGTCGCCAAACTTATATCATTACGGTTACGATAGCAATTTTGATAATTTGAACCGCACATAGATTTTACACAATTTGATACAACATTACCGCACTGTTTTTTCAATTGAGCAATCGCCGCATCATTATATGCCGTTGATAAATCTGCGTTCAAAGCCGCGACAACCGGCACTTTGTCATCACCAGTATTTGTGTATTCTGGGAACAACGCATCAAATGCACCGTCATCACTGTATGTATAATTGTACACATTGCCTTCGGCACTTAAAGTTGCCGCCATATATTTACAATTTGCATCGGTATTGACCGCCGCAGTACATCCACGAACAATATCTTTGTATGTATTACCTTTATTAATAGAACCGGTCATGTCTTTGCCGCCAAACACGCGGGAATAACATGCCGCCCCCGAACCACCGCCGCATGAACGAATTGCACATGTTTTAAATGTTTCGATGCATTTATCTTTGGCAGTTTTATCGAATTTTTCAACCATATCGGTGACCTTGACCCCGATGATGTCTTTTTTATTACGGGTTGAATATGCTTCGTCAAAGATTTCTTCGCGGGTATCAGGATCGGTCAAATCTTTCTTGCTTGGGGTTTTCGCCTTGAAAGTCATATAGCAATATTGATTTGAACCAATTGTATCTTGGCATGCCGCACGATAGAATTTACGAACAGAACTGGCCGTTTGGGTTTCTGTCACATTTGCTTCATCAATTGTGGACGATTTTGATTGGTCTGCAACAAAATCAGCCGTTCCCAAAACGCCAAATGTCACACCTTCGACACAACGATATGGGTTTTTCGCGCATGCATTGACAAAGCAACTGTCGATTACTTTATAACAAGTATTGACCGCATTTGCCGCCGCCAATGTTGCACCGTCGGTCATCCATTTATATGTATCACCATCGGTTGGTTTTAATTTGTTATTTGCAGGCTTTGTCATAACCTTTTCGCCAAACAATTGTTGAAAACCTTCTTTTTGGCAACGCGACAAAGTTGAATCACACATAACCGCCTGTTTTTTGAATTCATCTTCACTGGTGCATAATTCGAAATCTTCGCCACAGACATTATCTTTGGTTAAACAATTTTTATATTTTTTAACACAATCCGCGGTGGATAATTTATTACGTGTCGCCGCACCAATAATGTCAATCCCCATAACCGAACCATCGGTTGGATATGTATAACGCGCAATTTCTGTTTGATTGGTGCCATCAACATAGGAAGATACAGAGGATAAAGCGGAGATATTAGATACACCAAACAAACTGTTTATCGCGGTTGATGAACATTGATACAAAGTACTGAAACATTCACCCATGTGACCATGGAACAAAACATTTGTTGTGCATTCTTCAAAATCAGAACCACACGCATTGTCAGCCTTCATACAACTGCGATATTCTTCGATGCATTCAGCATCACTGAGCAGTGGGTTCGCCGTTGTGGACGATGATGATGTGCCGGATGTATTCGCAACAGTATTATTCGACTTTACCACATTTGACAATGATGCCAATCGACGCGATGCCGCCGTACCAATATTTGGTGTTGTCATTGCAACACGCGCCGCAGAATATGCCGCACCACACACGCACATTACCGCCAGAAAACTAACCGATTTTTTGAAAAAATGCATCTCCATTCTCCTATATTTACGATTTATTTTATCATATTTATGAAGAAAAGGAAAGAGATTTTTCAAAGTTCAAATATGGAAATAATATTTCTGTATCGTCATTAATTGTCAAGTATGGCTTTCAATTCCAACATATCATCGGGCAATGGGGCTTTAAAAGTCATCTGTTTACCTGTTATTGGGTGTTTTAACGACAAATATGACGCGTGCAACATTTGACCGTTGTGCGTTTTCAAAAATTCAAGCAGTTCTGGATTTTTAACACTGCCAAACCGATTGGTGCCACGTCCGTATGTCGGGTCGCATAAAACTGGAAATCCATGCGCAGATAAATGAACACGAATTTGATGCGTTCGACCCGTCAATAAATTACAACGAAATTGGGAAATCCCAAAACGCGACCAAACATCGATGACGGTCACCTCTGTGGTGGCGGGTTTGCCCCCGGACTTTACCATTGTCATTTTTTGTCGATTACGCGATGAACGCGCAATATTGCCGGTAATTGTTGCACTTTCCCAATTCGGCACCCCCCAAACAAACGCATCGTATTTACGGGTTAAATCATGATTCGAAAAGGTTTTTACCAATTCGCGATATGCCGCATCACTTTTGGCAAAAATCATAACGCCGGATGTATCTTTGTCCAAACGATGAACAACCCCGGGACGCACATCGCCACCAATCGCAGACAACGATGTATAACACAATAAATTTTGAACAAGTGTCCCTGTTTTATTTCCAGCCGATGGATACATCACAACACCGCGTGGTTTGTTTATCACAATAATATCTTCGTCTTGGTATAAAATATCTAAATCAAAATCGCATGATACATTATCCGCCGCCGCCGCGTTTTTTGGGGAATCAGGTACCAACACAATATACATTTCGCCACCACGCACTTTATCGGCAAATTTAACCGGCGCACCGCCACGCGACACAGTGAATTTTTGGATTTCACTGCGCGAAAATTCAGGCATCTTTGTGGCTAAAAATTTATCAAGTCGCATTCCTGCATCTGCATCAACAACAATAAATTCGCGTTGCATAAATATTCCTATTTCTTTCCAAAATCCGCCCAATCGGGGCCACGTTTACATTTCGATATATCAATTTCAAATTCATAATCGCCGGTCGCAGGACATGTAAGCAGACCGGTTGTTTCGGCTTGCTCTGCATCTTGGGGAGCATTGCGATATGCAAACTTTATTTCCTTTGGCGCCGCAATACAAACAAGACGCAAATGTCCAACCATTTCACCCATCGGTGATATCCAAACACGAACACTGTCGGCTTCGCCATAGCAAGGAAATGCGTCCAGGTAATATAAAATTAAACCATTTTTCAATAATGTGCGGTCTGTGCCACGAAAATGTCCGGTGTATTGCGATAATGGTAATCCTGTCACGCCATGCCAATCAACAGTCGTGGAAAACAAACTGACCCGCGGCCCAGGTAATGGTGCCGGTGGTGTCGGTGTGGTGGTTGTATCTGCGAACGCAGAACAACAAAACAATACAGATAATAACGCGATTAATTTTCTCATTTTGCGAAATCCCCCAATTTAACCACAATCTTTTTAACGCCAGCCGATGGGGCACGTAAAGTATAAACAAACCCGGCACGCGCACCCGCATCCAATAATGTGACCGGTGGCGCAAACTGTTCCGGTGCATTTATTTGTTTGCCATCGCCATCGTATGTCATGATAAACAGGTTCGGCGCACCGTAAATTTCAGGACTGCGATTTTCAATTATACCCGATACGATAAAGTGATTTACACCATTTCCGTCCGGCGCCAATGTCGTTTTAACAATCGATGCAGTAAGTGGCGCGTTCGTCACAGAATTTTTACGATAATGTGTTATTGCAACAACAGAAAAAATTATCGCAGACAGCAAAGCACACAACGCCGCTAAAAATACAAAAAATTTATTTTTACGATTTGGTGTTTTTACCATAAATGTATGACCGCAAATCGCGCACTTTACGGGCATCGCCGGAATTTTATTCAACGTATATTCTGTTCTACAAAAATCGCATTTTATTTTCATATCACATCCTTTATAGCACAAATTATTGCAATTTCAACAAACGATATTTTGCACGAACATCGTTTGCGATATCGTTTAAAGCATTTTGAAAATCTGCAACCGTCGCATTTGCATTGGCCGCGATTGCACCAAAGCGCCGTCCGGCAAACGTTGTTGAATCAAATTCTTTTTTCGGCAAGAAACTTATCATACGATTAAGGTCGCCTAAATACAGGTCTGAAAACACAGCCGACGAAGTGGACGCGTCCCAATAATATCCCGGATTTGTTGGGTCTGTAATTTTACTGGAAACAATTAAACGCGGTGTGATTGACCCGGCATATCCAACCGTCACATGTGTTGCATTAACACTGCCGTATGTCATTTTAACAGAACCGTTCACAGTTAAAATTACAGGTTTCCTTTCCGGATTATCTATACTTAAATTTGGTAATGTCAGGTTTGTCACCAATAAATCGTTCGTTGTAAACGATGAAAATTTTCCTGTATCCGTCAAAGATAAACGACCCGTAATTTCAAGATTTCTGGAATCAGATGTAAGCGACCCAGACACAGTTGCACTTTTTGTATAAAATTCACTGTCAACTGTTGTGCGATTATTAAAAATTAAATTACGCGTATTCAGTTTTCCTATTGTTAAAAATTCATCAAAAGAACCCGAAACAAACGCCATTTTACGAACATTTAAAACATCATGCGACCCAAGGTTTAATGATGAACGCATTGTTGCATCATCTGGGTTTTGGGACGGCACGCGCCACAAATATAACGCATTATCACGATTTATTGTCGTGGTTGTGACAATTCCATTTTTTGCATCTATACCAATATCAGCAACAGATGCACGCCATGTTCCGTTTGCACCATACGCTTTATTACCATCAACAAAACCAACATGACCATTTGCCAAGTTCAATATTTGATGTGTACGAAACGGTGATATTTTTTCAGATTCATAAACCACCACACCTTGCAAAGTTGATTGTCCATTAAAATCTTTGGATTTCAAAACGCGTAATTGATATTTGGTATCTGGGGCATTTATGATTCCGTCGCCCAACCCATATTTTGCCAATTCACCAATTTCAACACGCACAATATTGCGACCCAATGGTTTTAATAATGTTTCACGATTATCAATTATATACCTTTCCAAAGCCCCTTGGATTTCGGTCATTTGTTTTGTGATTTCGATATTTTCACGACGTTCAATTGCACCGCGTTGATATTTGAAAACAAACGGAATAATAAGCATTGCCAAAGATACACTAAGCAGTAATTCAACCAACATATTACCACTTTGATTTTTTTTCGATAAAGATTTATTTAATATTTTCATTGTTCGTCTATGCTTTTTTTTGTTTGCCAATCAGCCGCCATAATCGCACTGAATTCTTGTTTATCCGGTGTTGCGGATATTGTTGTCCGTCCCAATTTTAATGATGAAAAATTCGGTAATTGATTTGATGGAAATGACCAATTTCCAATTTTTAATGGCGCAGTTCGCGACATCAATAATTCACCCGATACGGTCAAACCAAAATCACCATAAAACACCATATCCCCGGCCGTCACATATGGCGTATACACAGAATTAGAATTTAAAACTGTAAACGCACTGATTGTTCTATTGCTGGACGATTTTAATTTGAACATATTTCCAATTCTTACGGAATTTTTAACGGTTGCACGATCTGTGATTACCGTTCCAGAATTACTGAAACTGTTTCCGTTCAGGTTGTTTGCGGTAATATTACGAAAACCGCTGATATCGCCCAGCGCACGAATTGTATCAATGTGCGCATCGGCACCTTGGACATTTGCCCCAGATGAAAAATAAATTGCATCTGCGTTTACATCATCAGCCACCAGAAATGTTGTATTGATATTTTTAACATCCACAGAATTAACATCCAAAGTTCCAACATTTAATAAATCTTTGCCGCCCATATTCAAATTACGCAACATAGCGTTCAAGTTGTTTTTATTTTCTTGCATGTCATCAACATTGGTATTGTCTTTGGATTTATTAATTATTGTATCTGTGGCGCCACGATGCAGAAAATTCATCCTGTCCATTGTTGCAAAATTATGCGACACACGATATATCAAATTTCCCGGTTTGAATTCTGGCCCCGATACAGCCCATGTATTTCCATACGCAACACCGTCATCACCAACAATCGCGGCATTACCGCCGATTTGACGCGCAATTTGATTCGTCCTTAGCAAAGAAGACGATATATCAAACCCCAGATAAACATCGGTAATTGTTGTTCCACGAAATTGTCTTTTATCAATAAAACCACTGGATATAATTGGCGAAATTTCTTTTAAGTCGTCCGCCGTCAATTGTATTTCTGTGTCACCATCCCAATTTTCTTGGTGTGTACGAACAAAGTTTAATACACTGTCTTGTAAATCAACAATTTTTTGTGCCACAGAAATATTTTCAATATCATTGTATGTGCGTGTAATTTGTTTATACATAAATGGTGCCGCAACCGCAATAATAGATATTGCCAACACAACCTCTATCAATGATGCGCCACGCGACATGTCGTTAAAAATTTTCGTTTTATATACAGTCACTTTTTCCCGCCATTAAACATTGTTTTGCATTTATTCTTTGTTCAAGACGCGCCCAAAACATATACTCGCACAATATATGTTGCGCCAATGATGAAGAATTATATGTTTCACCCAAACTTGCAATCATATCACGACAATTCATTACTGCATCGTCATCTTTCTTTGGATTTTTTAAAATTGCGAAACTATCGTTGCTGATGCCTGATACAGACACATCTGGTAATACTGTTGTACTGGCCGGGCGAATATCAATAATCACAGAACCATTATCACCCGCATCCAATGCTTTGGATGTTTGGTCGCGCAATGTAATATGCGATGCAATGATTGAACCGGTGGAAATACCACTGGATGTATTATAAGAAACACTGGTACCATCGATATACACATCTTGACCACTGCTGACATTAAGGTACGAACCAACCTCTAATGTTTCTACACTTAACGCGATATGTTCTGTTTCCAAATTACCACGCACATCCCATGTAACCGGCCCAGTAAACCCAGTATGTCCCGCCGTCAAATCAAACGAATAAACCGATGCGGAATTCGATTCAAAATTTCCTGTGGAACCGTATTCTGCAACCGTTTTTCCAAACACATTGTTTGCCTTTAACGAACCACGCGTTAATGCCAATGCCGACCCACCAGATTTAGATTGAAAAATACTTTTGTTCGAATTTAATATTCCTATTTTATTTTTAGAACCACGATCTGCTTCATTACCAAATATATCCAAAGTATCAAATGCCGCCGTTTCTGCAACCAAGTTATGTCCAACAACTGTATTCGTATTTTCTATTACAAAATTATTCATTTCCAAATCGGTTAAAAATGCAGAATTATTTATATCCGGTTCATTACGACGAACAACATCTTGGTATAATGTATTTAACGGTACACCAACCATTAAACCGGTTGTGGTGCGTTCCGCATAAAAACCGATTCTGCGAACCATTTCTGCAATTTGAATACCGGTTAAATTACCACCATCAATCATCAAAGAACCACCAACACCATTTTCATCTTTATCAACAACCAAGAAAATATTTTGTCCAAATGCCGTTTGTGGAATATATCCCAACGGCAATCCATACGGTTCCAAAATATCTGTAAAATCTTTGCCACGAATCGTTGTTTTTCCGTATGGCAATGCATCTACATTTTCACGAATAAATATGCGCGCCGCAGTTTGTGCAACATCAACCTGGTGCACAGAAGAATACATTTTCGCATCCATGTCATTTGTAACCAAACGATTTGTTAATGTTGGCATAAACACAAACAGCAACGATACCGCCAATAATGCCTGTAATAAAAAATTTCCGCGTTGTTGATGCAATACGCGCCCCCCTATGCAAAAATAAATTTCTCTTTATAAGTATTAGGTTAGCAATTGAAAAAATATATTGCAATCAGTTTTAAGATGATTTATATTATGTTCGTTGTTGGTTGATTTTTAACAATTATTTCAACCATGTATTCCAAATAAAAATTATAAAAGAAAAGATATGCAAAATAAAAAAAATCAGTCTTCTGTTGGGTTGATGATTCAACGTTGTCATAAATGGCGTATGCGCCGGAAACAATTAATGGACCAAGTGCGTACAACAACCGATGAAATTGAACGCGAACGCTTGCTTCAGGCGGCCGAACATTGCATCCGTATGACAAATGCAGAACAAGAAAAAATCGATTCTATGCGCGATAGCAAGGAAAAAGCCGCGGCGGTCGCCGCAGCCGAAGCCGAAGTTGCCGCGGCGGAAAAAAATGCCGATGAAAACGGTGGCGAAGCACGCAACGAAGACGAAGAAGAGATGAG
Source organism: Alphaproteobacteria bacterium (assembly GCA_017534945.1). Lineage (GTDB taxonomy): Bacteria > Pseudomonadota > Alphaproteobacteria > Rs-D84 > Rs-D84 > Enterousia. The sequence continues at coordinate 44,975 of JAFXVB010000024.1, forward strand.
TTTTCCTGATTTCATCACAAATCTAAATTAAAACTATTTTATTTGTTGAAATTTTACTTTTGTTTGGTATTCTGGCTGCCATAAGGAAAGTATGAAATGGACAACAATTACACAGTTCTTGCACGAAAATATCGCAGTCAAGATTTTGATTCACTGATTGGTCAGGATGTTTTGGTTAAAACATTAACAACCGCAATCAATACGGGACGTATCGCACACGCATATATTTTTACAGGTATTCGTGGAACCGGAAAAACCAGTACTGCACGTATTTTGGCCAAGGCATTAAATTGCCTATCGACCGATGGCCCAACGGCAACGCCATGTGGCGTTTGTGAAAATTGTCGTGCCATTGCGGCGGGTCAACATATTGATGTTATGGAAATCGACGCGGCATCACATACCGGTGTCGATAATATTCGTGATATTTTGGATGCGGCACAATATCGTCCAACAAATGGCCGGTACAAAGTTTACATCATTGACGAAGTTCACATGTTATCAACGGCGGCATTTAATGCTTTGCTTAAAACACTCGAAGAACCACCTGCACATGTCATCTTTATTTTGGCGACAACCGAGATTCGTAAAGTTCCGGTGACAATATTATCGCGGTGCCAAAGATTTGATTTGGTTCGGGTGCCGGTTGCAACACTTAAAAAACATTTCGAATGGATTGCAAATCAAGAAAAGATTGATTTAAGTGATGCGGCCAACGAATTGCTGGCGCGGGCGGCGGACGGTTCTGTGCGCGATGGATTATCTTTATTGGACCAGGCAATTGCGCAAACCGGGGGACATGTCGATGAACAGGCCGTAATGGACATGTTGAAACGCGCCGATCGCAATATGGTTGTTGATTTTATGGATACTATATTGTCGGGCGATACGGCCAAAGCCTTGGAAATGGCGGATACTATTTACACAAATGGCGCAGATTTGGTTATGTTATTAACCGACATGATGGAATGGACACACTGGGCAACACGCATGCACCCGGCAATCAATGCAGGGGACGGTGCAAATTCACCATATACCGCGGACCAACGCGAAAAAACACGCAATATAAATGCACGCGTATCATTAAATACTTTATCCCGAATTTGGCAGGTCATGGTCGCCGCAGTCAGTGAAATGCAGGTTGCCGGCAATCAAAAACAATGCTTTGATATGTTGATTGTGCGTATGATGCATATCGCAGAAATGCCTTCGGTTCAAGAAATTTTGAAAAATAATACGGCAACGCAAAGTACGACACCGGCGCCAAAGGCCGAACCCGCACCGGTGAAAAAAAATATTATTACAACCGCCGAAGAATTAGGACGTGCGATGCAAAACGATCGCGAAATTTTGTTGTACACTTATTTTTCTGAAAATGTAGAAGTTTGTGAAATTGCGGATGGAAAACTGAATTATTTTGACCGCGGAAACGATAAAGATTTTTCACATAAATTATCCGCTTGGTTGGAAAAACACACTGGGAAACCATGGATTTTGGTTCATTCGACTGAATCAAAACATATACCAACCGCGGTTGAACATCAACAACAAGAATTGGCCGCCGATCCAATGATGGCAAATGCAATGAATTTGTTTGAAGGCGCTGAAATTATTGATGTTTCAAAATAACAACAACGTTGCAAAGGGGGGAATTTATGCAAAGTGAATATGGACGTTCTTTGATTGAAATGTTGGGTGTATTGACCATTGGTGCGGTTATGACTGCGGCGGCATATGGAACATATAATATGTTGCGCACGCGTCAGGTTCGCAATATGGCGGTAAGTGAAATGGAACAAATCGTTCGCAACACAAAAATATTATTGGAAATGCGTGGCGATTACAGTGCTGTATCCATTGATTATTTGATTAAATCGGGGGCTATTACAAATTCAAATGCGCCAATGGGTGGCGATGATTGGTCAATCACATCATCGGTTGATGGAAAAACATTTTCTATCAATTTAACTAATTTAACCCAAGGCGATTGTGCTTTTTTAGCAACCAAAAAATTAGATTGGGCAAAATCAAAAACCATAAATAAAATTGAAAACAGCGGGGCCGAGGCTTGTATTGCACCGGCACGTAATTATGTTTCAATAAACATTGAATAAACATGAAATTGAAATTATTTCTTTTATGTATGTGTTTAGTGGGCTGTGTGCAATATACCAGTCCAGACCACGCAACATGGGATTATTATTTGAACGGCGCAAGTTTTATGGATATGACAGAAACCGCAAAAATCGCAAAGCGGCCGGTGTATCTGGGCAGTGGGGGCAAATTATTAACAACCCCGGATAATCAAAAAAAATTAGAATATGGTGATAAAATCGCAAATGACAATGCGGTTGGCGTTGCATATATGTCGAATATGGAACGCGATTTATATGACGCTTTACGCACATCTGGGGTATCTGTGGAACGCGCCGGCACAGATGTTGTTGTGATTTTGGTACGCGGTGCAATTATGAAACCAGATATTGCAGAAATATCCAGCAATGGCGATGATATTTTATCAACTGTTGCCAGAATTTTAAGAAAATATGATTCTACATATTTGGAAATTGCGGGGTATACCGATTCAATGCGTGATGCGGCGGCGGCAAAACGCATGTCTTTGGATATGGCGCAACGCGTTGGTGTGTTTTTATCACGTAAAGAAATTAAACCCGCACGCATGTTTATTGTTGGACGCGGGTCTGCACGACCAATTGCCGCCCAGGACAGTATTGGGCGACTTACCAATCGCAGAATCGAAATTCGTATCGCACCGGCAAGATAACAGAGTTCAAAGTGCAAAGTGCAAAGTTCAAAGTGCAATTAAAGAAAAATATTCCCTTTTATTTTCAAATTTTTGTTGTTATAGTTCAATTAACCAACGGAACAATTAACAAAAAGGAAGGTATTATGGTAAAAACAAACACACAAAATATAACAATTAAAAATTACAAAAAAACCGGTATTATTGCGGCAATCGTTTTGGTTGTTGCTTGCCTGGGCATTTGGGCGGTTGCATCAATGCGGCACGAGGTCACAGTGAACGAAGCAATTGCAGAAGTTTCAAACGATGCGGCATCGGGTGCTGATATGCGTATGGCGGTTATTCGTATGGACGCCGTTCAAATGGAAGCAAATGCTTTGAAAGATTTGCGCACACAAAAAGAAAATTATGAAAAAAAATTGCGTGATGAATTGACAGCAGAACAAAAATCTTTGGAAAAAGAAAAAACAGAGATTGAAAAATCCCAAGATGTTTTGTCCCAAGAAGCGTTGCAACGTCGTGTCGTTGATTATCAACAACGGGTTGCAAAATTGCAACGGAATTTGACAGAACGCGCACAAAGCGTCGAAGAATCTTATCAACGCGCGTTGGCGGATATCCAAGATAAACACCTGGATCCGGTTATCGAAGGTATAATTGCGAAAAAGAATTTGTCTTTGGTTATTGATGGTCGTTTTGCTCGTACCGGAAAAGATGTTGCAAATTTGGATATCACAGACGAAGTAATAAAGGCTTTGAATAAAAAAGTGTCGTCTGTAAAAATGGCAACACCAAAAGGTTTTTAAGGTTTGCCCACAAAATTTGACAATTTTGCTGGACCCGAAAACCATAAGAAAAACCGCCATTTTGGCGGTTTTTTTATATTGTATTAATAACGTTTTCTAATAACATATAGGCATTTTTTTCTTTTTGATGTTCTGCATCAATTATTGCTTTTTGGCGTTTGGCTTTGTCACATTCTTGTTTTTCTTGCTTTGCTTTATCCATTACACGAAAATAACTTGCAAGTTCATTGTGCAAACGCGCGCCTTCGTTGGATGATAACAACATATTGCTACGTTCAAAATCACCGACTTTTAACACATCCATCAAAAGTCCTCTTCGCGTAGAACGTTCATATTTTACTTCGAAAATTGTGACAAAATGTTTTTCATTAGGATATATTATGTCCAGATATTCGTCTTTTTGTTTTGCAACAAAAAATTCGTGCCCACATCCCCAGTCTTGTTTCTCAAAAATCACATTCACAGATTTTCCTTGGGATATTTTATAATTAACATTATGTACAATATCTTTACATTTGGATATCATATCCATTACTGTTTGATCTGTTTCGGTCGACATAAAAACTCCTTGAAGTATTGTTTTATGCTTATTTTATGCTGATAAGTACCACAAAAACTCAAAAAAGCAATAAAAAATACCGGCATCCGTCTACGCAACTTTGGTTGCTCCGTCGCGACAGGTTTGCCGGTGTTTTTTTATGTATATGATATCACTTGATTTTACGCTAATTTGTGCTACTAATCAATTTATGATTAGGAAAAAGGTTTGATAATGAAAAAAAATACCAAAGGCGACAAATTATTTTCAACGACAGATAACATCATACTGATAACAACCATAGTTTTATGTTTAGGTTTAGAGGTCGCATCTGTTTTACCCGTTGTCCAAGATAAAATCTATGAAACTAAATATAATAAACTGATAGAACAAGGACATACAGAATGGTACGCAACAATTAATGCCAAATCACAAACACAAAGTGCCAGAACCGCATTGTATTTTGGTGGTTTGGGTGCTGGTTTAATTGGAATTGGTGCTTTACGCATTAAAAAATCTAGAGAATCAGAACGTGCATTCAAAAAAATTATGGACGAATATAACCATACAAGATAATAAAAAAACACCGGCGATTGCCGGTATTTTATTTCTGTCTTTTCTGTTTTTCTATTTCAGAAATAGCATTCCATAAATCATTTAAACTTTGCATATTACATTCAAGCGCAATACTGGAAGTTTTAATCAAAAGCCTTGCCGGTTTTCCATAATTTATTCTTAAAGAATAAAAAACTTTCATCGGGTTTGATGTTGCCCTGATAAAACACAATCCTGAAAAATCCGCGGCAGGAAATGGTGATGAATTAGGATCTCTTATTAAAGCAGTATTCATTGTACCAGCGTGTATGTTTTGTATGCTATTTTCAACATGTGGATTATTCATAAAAAGCCTCTTCTTATACAAGATATTTATATATCACACAATAAAAATTATCAAGAAAAAAACCACCAAATCGGCGGTTTTTATATTTTATTCTTCTTCACTTTTTTCTTGTTCAGGGACAATTTCGTCATCTGGATTTGGCGCAGATGACAAATAATGTTCCAACCAATGATTATCAAAATTCAACTGACGAAAATCACGATTGTTTAACAATTTTTTGTGAAGTGGAATTGTTGTTTTTACACCCTCTATCACGAATTCGTCCAGCGCACGTGTTGCACGCATTATGCATGTTGCGCGTGATGTATTATGCACAATCAATTTTGCAATCATAGAATCGTATGTTGGTGGAATTGTATATCCGGTATAAACCGCCGAATCCACACGCACACCCAATCCACCCGATGGCGCATATAATGATATTGTGCCAGGATTTGGTGTAAAGTTTTCGGGGTCTTCGGCATTGATACGAAATTCAATTGCGTGGCCATGTGGCACGATATTTGCCTGGGAATACCCCAATCTTTCACCCGCCGCAATACGAATTTGTTCGCGCACCAAATCGATTCCATAAACCATTTCAGTGACCGGATGTTCAACCTGGAGCCGGGTATTTGTTTCCAAGAAATAAAATTTGCCGTCTTCATACATAAATTCAAATGTGCCGGTACTGAAATATCCCATTTTTTTAGCGGCAGTTTTGCAGATTTCAATCATATCATCGCGTTGCTTTTGCGAAAGAATAGCCGCCGGGCATTCTTCGATAACCTTTTGATTTTTGCGTTGCAGAGAACAATCGCGTTCGCCCAACACAACAACATTACCATGTTTATCGCCCAAAATCTGGAATTCAATATGACGCGGATGCAACAACAGTTTTTCCATATACAATGTGTCATCACCAAAACTGGATTTGGCCTCGGCACGTGTAGTCGTGAAAGCCTCGGCTAATTCATCGGGGGTCATCACCGCACGAATACCACGACCGCCACCACCGGATGCCGCCTTTAACATAACAGGATACCCAATTTTTTCCGCGCAAATTTTCGCTTCGTCCAAAGATTTCACCGCACCGTCCGAACCCGGAACCACCGGCAAACCACATGATATGGCTGTTTTTTTCGCGTTAACCTTGTCCCCCATACGAACAATCATATCGGGACTTGGCCCAATCCAAATCATACCATGGGATTCAACCTTGCGCGCAAAGCCAGCATTTTCCGATAAAAATCCATATCCAGGATGAATCGCATCGGCGTTGGTCAATAATGCCGCTGTTAAAATTGCAGATTCATTAAGATAAGAATCGCGTGAGGCGGCCGGCCCAATACACACACTTTCGTCAGCCAATTGCGTATGCATCGCATTTTTATCGGCGGTTGAATACACCGCGACAGTACGAATACCCATATCGCGACACGCACGAATTATACGCAATGCTATTTCGCCACGATTGGCAATCAAAACTTTTTTAATTTGAGACATGTTAATTACTCAATAACAATTAAAGGTTGGTCAAATTCAACCGCCTGGGCATCGGTGACCAAAATTTCTTTGACAACACCATCGGCGGTCGCCTTTATCGGGTTAAAGGTTTTCATCGCTTCAACCAATGCCACTGTATCGCCGGCATGCACCGTATCGCCAACCTTTACAAAAGGTTTTGCACCCGGTTCAGTTGCCAAATACACCACACCAACCATTGGCGATTTTAATGCGTTCGCATATTCACGCGTCACGCCATTTGTTGCCGTTGTTGAATTTTTAATAGTTTTATCCGCAGGAAAAGATGGCATCGCCACCGTTGTTCCCTTTGATAAATGAATATGTTTACGATAAACACCAAATAAAAATTGACGTTCTAAATCCAGTTCAGTAATTCCCATTTCATCCATGATTTGCGACATAGATTCAACGGTTGCACGAAATGACATTTTTAATCCTTTATGTACATTATTTGCGTATTATCACCTTAGATTTTACCATAAATACACAGAAAGTCAAGGCACCGGGTCATACCCATATCCGCCCCCAGGACGACATCGCGAAATGCGTTTTATTCCCATCCAAACCCCACAAAAAAAGCCGTATTTTTCAATTGATTGACGGGTATATTCACTGCAACTGGGGATAAAACGACACGCCGCACGTCCACCAATAAATGGTGATATACACGATTGATAAAACCGCACCAATCCTAATCCAAATTTACAGATTATTGATTTTTCTTTTATCATTTTGATTTTTTATGTATTTGAACGCATGAACCATTGCACGACGACCAATTTCACGCGTGACATCTTTGTTTAAAATTGGTGCGCGCGCAAAGATAATATAATCCAAATCAGGACACATGTATTCATCAGCATAACGAATCCAATCACGCAGTAATCGCTTTGCACGATTTCTTTGCACCGCATAACGAAAATTGCGTTTGGTCACCATTAATCCATAACGTGGGTCGTTTGGGAACTTTGCAACCTTGGTATGCACAGAAAACCAATCGGTCGCCGCAAATGGAAAAGACCGTTCTGTATGAAAGTCACGATTGTTCTTTATTGTGTTTCGCATGGGATATATCATATCAAAATATTCAGGAAATCAAATAAAAACATTTTTTATATGCATACACTTGATTTTTTGATTGTTGCGTTTTATAGTTTGGTCGATAAAAAAGAAAGGTTTTAACATGTATAATTGGCTTATGAAATTCTTTTCCGCAGATATGGCAATCGATTTAGGGACGGCAAACACATTGATTTATGTAAAGGGTCGTGGCATCGTCTTGAACGAACCTTCGGTTGTGGCGGTTGCCGAAAACAGACTTTTGGGACGCAAAGAAATTTTGGCCGTTGGTGCCGAAGCCAAACGCATGTTTGGCCGTACACCCGGTACAATTTCTGCGGTTCGCCCATTACGCGATGGCGTTATTGCCGACTTTGAAGTTGCCGAAGAAATGATTAAATATTTTATTCGTAAAATTCATCATCGTAATTTGTTGGCGGCACCACTTATCATTATTTGTGTGCCTTCATGTGCAACCCAGGTGGAACGCCGCGCAATTCAAGAGGCCGCCGATGCCGCCGGCGCGCGCAAGGTTTATATCGTCGAAGAATCAACCGCCGCCGCAATTGGCGCGGGTTTGCCGGTTGAAAAACCTGTGGGTTCTATGGTTTTGGATATCGGTGGTGGCACAACCGAAGTTGCGGTTATGTCATTGGGCGGTATCGTGTATTCTAATGCTGTGCGTACCGCGGGCGACCAAATGGATTTAGATATTATTGATTATGTGCGTAAAAATAAAAACCTTTTGATTGGTGAAAACACCGCCGAAGAAATCAAGAAAACCATCGGTTGTGCAATTGCACCAAAAGATAAAACAAATGAAATGTCTATGAAGATAAAGGGTCGTGATTTGCTATCGGGGACACCACGCGAAACAGTTGTGACAGAATCACAAATCGCGTCTGCATTATCACAAACCGTTGCGAAAATTGTTGATACAGTGCATACCGCATTGGAAGCAACACCGCCTGAATTATCTGCGGATATCGCGGATTTGGGTGTTGCAATGACCGGTGGTGGTTCACTTCTTCGTGGTTTGGATGCGGCGATACGCGCGGCGACAGGATTACCGGTATTCTTGGTTGACCAGCCATTGGGATGTGTTGCCCGCGGCAGTGGTAAAATGTTATCATCATTGGACAAAACCCAACACATGTTGCAAACAATGTATTAATCCATTTGTGCAAAGTTCAAAAAAATACCGGTATTTGCCGGTATTTTTTTATGTTTTTTTGAATAAAAAAATTTGTATAAAAAGGTTGAAAGTTTGCTTTTTATTGTGTATTTTTAACCCATAAACCAAGGAAGTTATTATGGCATTGAAAGTTTATAATGTTTTATCCAGAACAAAGCAAGATTTTAACCCAATTACACCCGGCGTTGTTAAAATGTACGCATGTGGAATTACTGTATCGGGTGATGCACATATTGGGCACGCATATCAATCAGTCGTATTTGATGTTATTACACGATATTTGCGGTATTTGGGTTATGATGTAAAATATGTTCGCAACTATACCGATGTTGACGATAAAATTATTGCAAATGCGGCACGCGCGCACGAAGACCCAATTAAATTCGCAGAAAAATATATGGCGCAAACCGATATTGAAATGGACGCACTTGGGAATGAACATCCAACAATTATGGCACGCGCAACGATGTGCATCGATGATATTATAAACTTTGTGCAAAAATTGATTGATGCCGGGCATGCATATGTATCGCCATTTGGTGATGTATATTTTAAACTGGACAGTTTCCCAGAATATGGAAAATTATCACACATCCAGGTTGATAAAAATGATACCGGGGTTCGCAAAGATACAGAACCCGGCAAACAAAATGATTTGGATTTTGCTTTGTGGAAATCTGCAAAGCCGGGTGAAATTGCGTGGAAGTCACCATGGGGCATGGGACGCCCGGGTTGGCATATTGAATGCAGTGCGATGAACATGAAATATCTGGGCGAACAAATTGATATTCATGGTGGTGGTCGCGATTTGGTATTTCCGCATCATGAAAATGAAATTGCGCAAACTGAATCTTTGACCGGTAAACAATTTGCAAAATATTGGATTCATTGTGGATTGGTTAAAATCAACGGTCAAAAAATGAGTAAATCTTTGGGCAATGGAATTTTATTAAAAGACATTTTAGCACGATATGATGCGGATACAATTCGATTCACATTATTGCGAAATACTTATTCTGCGGATATTGATATTACAGATACTTTGTTCCCAGAATCGCGCAAACATGTTTATAAGATGTATTCAACCCTTGCCGGTTTGTCTGGGCGCGATTTTAGTGACGCAGATAATGCAAAGACCGATGCAAAAATTGCCGATATTATTGCTGAATTTGAACGCGCGATGAACGATAACTTTAATACTTTAGAGGTTATTGCGGCATCATTTGGTTGGTTTAATTTTATCAATGCGGAATCTGCAAAGAAATCTACTGAATACGATTTGCAACGCATTGCGAATAAAATCAAAGAATTGTTTGGTGTGTTAAATATATTGCAAAAAAATCCGGTTGAATATGTGAACGATGTGAAAAAATCTGTGTTGCAAAATGCGAATTTAACTATGGACGACATACAAAAATATATCGATGAACGCGCAATTGCAAAACAAAATAAAGATTGGGCAACGGCGGATAAGGTGCGCAATGAATTATTGGAACATGGCATTGTATTAAAAGATACGCCAAATGGCACAGATTGGGATGTAAATTTATAAAACTTTAAGGAACAAATTATGACAGAAGAAAAACAATTGACCTTTGAAGAAGCATATAAACAATTGACCGAATTGGTTAAAAAAATGGAATCAGGCGAATTGCCGTTGGCGGATTCGGTCGCGGCATATGAACAAGGCATTAAATTAAAAGCATATTGTGAACAATTGTTAAAAGAAGCAGAATTAAAAATTGAAACATTAAAGGTTTCTGCGTAAAGGTTATTATCGTGGCGGTAAAAAACAAACTTTCACCGGTTATGCAACAATATATGGATATGAAGGCTGAAAATCCAGATGCGTTGCTGTTGTTTCGTTTGGGCGATTTTTACGAGGCTTTTTTTGATGATGCAAAAACCATTAGTGAATCATTAAGTTTGGTTTTAACAAAACGCGGAACAGATGCGGACGGCGCGAATATTCCTATGTGCGGAATTCCATGGCATGCGGCGGACAATTATTTTGGGCGCTTGGTTAAAAATGGTTTCAAAGTCGCTTTGGTTGAACAAATGGAAACACCAGCCCAGGCATCGGCACGCGGTCATAAATTCATTGAACGCAAAATCGTTCGTGTGTTAACACCGGGGACACTTACCGATGAAAATTTATTAAATCCCAAAACTGCGAATTTCTTGGTCGCGATTGTTCCAATTCAAAATAATAAATTTGATATTGCGGGTTGTGATATTTCAACTGGCGAATTCTTTATTGGTCAAACCGCCGACATAATTGATGATTTGGTTCGATTAAATCCCGCCAAAGTTATTTATCCTGCATCATATGCCGAACATGATACTGTATTCCATTTGCGCACGATTTTCAAAACAACACCGGTATATGAAAAATTGTATATCAGGGCGGATATTACACAAATTGTTTCGCGTATATTCGGTGGAACGGTTGACGATACACAATCTCAAAATATGGATAATGCGACATATTTATTGGCGGGTTATTTATTTAATACTGGGCGTGGGGCAACAACAACATTTCGCGCACCGCGTCAATTTAAAACAGATTCGCAATTGCTTATTGATTCTGCAACTTGGAAAAGTTTGGAAATTGATGCACCGATAAATAATGGTGGCGCATGTTTGGTTGATGTATTGGATAAAACAAAAACCGCCGCGGGCGCGCGTAAGTTGCGTGCTTATTTACGGGCATTATCTGGTGATATAAACGATATTAAATTACGGCAAACACATATTGCACACTTTGTTTCAAATCGTAATACTTTGATAAATATTTCACATGAATTATCCAGTATGCCGGATGCCGGGCGCAGTATTGCACGATTATCTGCCGGACGCGGAACACCACGCGATTTGTCGCACATCAAAGATTTTATATTAAATTTGCCAAACCTTAAAATGATGGCGATGGCATTGGATGCGGATTTTTCTGGGCGCATGTCCAATATCAACACTCATGATGAATTAGCATTGAAATTAAAACGCGCGTTAAATGATGAATTACCAACATTTTTCCGCGATGGCAATGTAATTCGTGATGGGTTTGATGCCGGGTTGGATAAAATGCGCGAATTATCACATGGTGCAAGAAATACTATTGCCGGGCTTCAGGCGCAATATATTGAACAAACCGGTATTAATACACTTAAAATCAAATTCAATAATATATTGGGATATTTTATAGAGGTTCCATCGGCACGCGCAGATATCATGATGAAACCAGATTCTGGGTTTATACATCGTCAAACTTTGGCCGGGAACATGCGTTTTACAACCGCACAATTGATTGATTTAGACAATGATATTCGCAGTGCTGTGGATAAAGCCGCCGCAATCGAAGAAGAAATTATAAATGGGTTTATCAATGACATTCGCAGAATTGCCGATGACTTGTTATCAACCGCAGATTTGTTGGCGGATATTGATGTTTGGGCGGCACTTGCCATGTGTGCAATTGAATATGATTGGACATGTCCACAAATTACACCTGATTTTGAATTTAATGTAATTGATGGTCGACACCCGGTTATAGAGGCAGTGTTGCGTCGCCATGGTAATAACTTTGTTAAAAACGATTGTGATTTATCGTCTAAAAAAATTGCATTACTTACCGGGCCAAACATGGCGGGTAAATCGACATACCTGCGTCAAAACGCATTGATTATTGTGTTGGCGCATTTGGGATCTTTTGTACCGGCTAAATCCGCCACAATCGGTGTATGCGACCAATTATTCAGTCGCGTTGGTGCGTCCGATAATTTAGCAGCGGGACAATCTACATTTATGGTAGAAATGAGTGAGACCGCAAATATTTTGCGTCGTGCCACAGGGCGTTCTTTTATTATTTTTGATGAAATTGGACGCGGGACGGCGACATATGACGGCATGGCCATTGCCCAGGCTGTATTGGAATTTTTAAATGATTTAACACCACGCACACTGTTTGCGACACATTATCATGAATTGACGGCATTGGCGGGTGATAATTCGGGGGCGCTGTCCAATGTATCATGTTTAACAATTGATGTGCGTGAATATAACAATGAAATTATATTTATGCATAAAATTATACCGGGTGTCGCAAATCGTTCGTATGGAATTCATGTTGCCAAAATGGCAGGCATGCCGGAATCTGTGGTTGCGCGGGCGGAATCTGTGTTGGCAGGTTTGGAAAACGAAAATGTTATGACGGTTGAAATTAAAAAGGCACCCGCAAAACCCAAATTGCAGGTGAAAGACGACACATCGCAATTATCACTGTTTGGAAAATAATTATGTATGGTTGGATTATTTTAGATAAAGCATCAGGTTTATTCAGCAGAAGTGCCAGCACACGCATCGCACGATTGTTTGGCGAAAAAAAGTCTGGACATATTGGGACATTGGACCCGATGGCAACCGGTGTTTTACCAATCGCAATTGGTGATGCAACCAAAATGATTCCCTTTGTCGAAGGGGCAAATGGTGGTATAAAAGAATATTTATTTTCTGTGCAATTTGGTATTGATACAGACACTTTGGACATTACCGGACATGAAATAGCGCGAAACGATATTATTCCAACAGACGCGCAGATTTTTGACGCAATAAAACACTTTGTTGGTGATATTCAGCAAGTACCACCGACATACAGTGCAATTCATATTGATGGCAAACGCGCATATAAAATAGCACGCGACGGAAACCATATCGAATTACCCGCGCGCACAGTACACATATATGATATTCATTATAATGGTTTTAATGGTACATCATGGGCGTTTTCTGTGCGATGTGGGACTGGGACATATGTTCGAAGTTTGGCGCGTGATATCGCAAATTATTGCGGTGCAATCGCGACCGTTGATATGATTCGCCGGGTGCAAACAAATGGGTTTGATATAAAAAATGCCGTATCACTTGATTTTTTGGAAAATCTGTATAATAATGGTGCGGACATTGGGGGATACCTGATGCCGATTGATTCTGGACTGGGGGACATTCCGGTTTTGAATCTGGACGATAAAGACACCGAACTATACAGGCATGGTGGATTTATCAAAACAGCAATGCCAAACGGACTATTTCGTGTTTATAATGGCACAAAATTTGTTGGAATTGGTGTTGTTCACGACAAACAATTGCGTCCAAAACGCACAATATAAAAGGAAAATACAATGTCCATTACAAAGGCAAAAAAAACTGAATTAATTAAAGAATACAGCGTTTCTGAAAAAGATAACGGGGGCAGTGCCGCTTCTCAGGTTGCGGTTTTGACCGAACGTATTCGTAATTTAACAGAACATATGAAGAATAACCACAAAGACGAACACAGTAAACGCGGTTTGTTATTGATGGTAAATCGTCGTAAGAAATTATTGGCCTATATCAAACGCCGTAATGCAAAAGATTACGAAGAATTGATTAAAAAATTAGGTTTAAGAAAATAATAATTTCAAAAAATCTATTTGCCGCCAAATTTGGCGGTTTTTTTTTTACAAAAAAACACCAACCAAATTGGTTGGTGATTCGTTCTGCAAGATTATCTTTATTGGTTCACTGTGGATTCAGCCGGTGTTGGTTCACCTTTTGCCATTTCCAATTGGTCCAATGTGTACACTTTACCCTTTTTGGCCTCTTCGGCGGCTTTATCCGCGGCAATTGATTCTTGTAAATCTGTAATCAATGTGTTCAAACGTTCCACTGTATCCGTATCGTTCAAAGCAATTGCAATTTGCTGTGCCGCCGCCAAATTTGTCAGTGCCGCTTCCTTATTATCTAACTTCAAATATAATGCCGCACTTTTTTCAGTATACAACATTACATCGTGGGATAATCTTTCACCTTCGGCCGCATCGGTCACACCGTTTAATTGTTCTTTGATAACCTGCATCGCAGATGCGTAATCGGTTATTGCATCGGTGTAATCACCCTTTGCGGTGTATGCTTCGGCGCGTTCGGCATAAACATCTGGCGATACGGTGCCGTCTGGGCGTGCCAACGAATTTGTATAATCAGCAATCGCACCATCCCAATTTTTCTGCCACAAATTCAATTGACCGCGTTTTGCATACAAATCACGCATTGCAATTGATGGGTTTGGATTTGTTGCCGCAACAACCAAAGCATTGTTAATGTCAATCATCGCCGCATCATAATCCTCTAAACGCATTTCTAATAATGCACGATCATAATACGCAGAAACATTTGTAGAATCATGTTCAATTGCAGAATTAAAGTCAGCCATCGCTTTTTTATAATCACCCAACAACATATACGCTTCGCCACGAGCAATGTATGCCGTTCCAGATACAACACCAGAATTCACAACCGCGGTTAAATCTGCGATTGCACCTTCGATATCGCCCTGCTCTAACTTTGATTTACCAGCATTGAAATAATCATTTGCCTGCATCAAAATTTCTTCGTTCAATGTTGCAGGATTATGAATCATACCATGACTGCGTCCCAAAATATAAAATGTCGCAGCAATGAAAAATAAAATTATAAACCAATAAACATAAATTGGTGTCGTCCACCCAGAAGTCATAGTTTTCACAGTATTTGACTTTGGTTTGTCGTTTGTTTTTTTGATAACCTTGCGCATAAAAAGTCCCCCTTTTTTCTCTTTCCACTTTAAATATTAAAGAGTTTTAAGGAGCAGGTCAACATCTTTCTGTGATACTTTTATTATTTTCCCCAACGGCAATTTTCCCAATTGTAAATTGCCAAAAGATTCACGATGTAATTTTTGAACCGGTGCGCCACATGCACGCAAAACAATTCGCACTTCGTTCTTTTTCCCTTCGGTTATTGTTATGCGAAGTTTACCCGGTGCAATTTCATCAATGACCATTGGGCGATAATGAATACCGTCCACAGTCGCCCCACGACGCGCAATATCCAGGTTTGGATTTTTACCACCAACACGCGCAATATATGTACGCGGAATTTGATTTGTCGGTAATGTTAAACGCCGCACAACATCACCATCATTTGTCATCAATAATAACCCCGTTGTTTTATAATCCAAACGCCCAACATATCGCAAATGTTTATATTCTGGGGGTAATATGTCATAAATAGTTTTACGCGAAAGTGGGTCGCGTACAGTTGTCATTACATTTAATGGTTTATTGAAAATATATAATTCTATGTTTTTTTGTTGTTCTATTTTTTTGCCGTTTATTTTAACAACATCATTTTCATCAATATTTGTCGCCGGTGTTTTTATTACTTCATCATTCACAGATACCGCACCAGATTCAATCAATTTTTCCGCATCCCTGCGTGATGCGATACCGGCATGTGCAATAAATTTTGCAATTCTTTGTTTCATAACATCACCCGCGATATGGCGATTGGTGCCGCCAATTCTGCGCGCAGAATTGTTTTGCCCAACGACATGCCACGCGCACCATTTTTATCCAATATTTCAAATTCTGGGTTTGAAAATCCACCCTCGGGTCCAACCAAAATATTTTTTACATTTTTATATTCGTGTGGCATATCGACACCGTATGCAGCACGTTCATCTGCGAACACTAAATCTGCGAAAGGCAAATCATTAAACTTTATTGGTGATGTGATATCCGGCACAGAATTACGATTTGATTGTTCGGCGGCCTCTATCACTATTTTTTTCATACGCCCCCAGTTTATGTGATTAGCAACCGTTCGTTCTGTTATCACAGGAACAAATTTCGCAACACCCATTTGTGTCGCCATATTTAACATGTCGTCCAATCGTTTTATCGGTGCAAAATACAAAACAATATCACCAGTTGGGTCGGTATGCGATGTTTTATCACCAATTGTCATCGTTTTACCATCATCGTTTAATACCGCCGTATATTCATTGCCATCACCAAAAACCAAACAATCTTTGCGCCGCATAACATGCGATAAATAGTGTGCCACAGATTTATCAACCGGTATTATATTACCAGATTCTATATTGGCGCCGATAAAAATTCTTGGTATATTTTTCATAAATATTTTTATTTCGTGATTTATCTCTGGACAGTTTTATGGTATAATAATAACACCATGGCTGAGAAATTCAAGATTTTATCTGCAGGTGGGTCGTCCAAGGGGCTGAATATTTTCAAATCCAGCGCCTATAAAGAACACGAAGTCGCCCCAATGTCGCAAATGTTTTGGGTGTTCCGTTGGAACGCCATTGTATGGCTGTCTTGCGCGGTGGCATTTACTTTTGCATTTGTGTTGGAACATATATTCCGTTATGGTTGGTCGCCGGCAACCGCACATTGGTCGGCTATATTTTTACGCGATGCGATAACTTCGGTTGGTATGTCGGTTGTGGCGGCGGTTCCTGGTTGGATTGCGCGTTGTGTTATGCGACCTGATTTTTATTGTATTATGCCGCTGTTGCCGTTTATTGCGTTTTACTTTATGGTGGACGACACATTGACCAAAGAATTCAATCCGCATGGTAAAGATATTTATGACGAAAAATCTTCGCGTAAGGCAACCGCCGCCGACATTAAAAAAATGGGGTTGTTTAACAATAAAGAAGGTTTGTTTAATGGTTTTATGATGGTGTTGGGTTATTTCAAAGATAAAGGAAAAACAAAACCATTGATGATGGATGAAACTTTATCGGCATTGTGCGTGGCGCCTCCGGGAACCGGTAAAACGGCTGGCGTTGTGATACCGACAATTGTGGAATGCGATAATGTTTCGATGATTATTAATGACCCAAAGCCTGAATTGGATTATAAAACATCTGCGTATCGCGCGACGATTGGCCCGGTGTTTATTATGAATTGGGCGGGTCAAGACGACCCAGAACGCGGAATTTATTATCCATCATGGAATCCATTATCCCCAGAACATGTTCCATTTGAAATTGAACAACGCGATTTGTATGTTGATACAATTTGCAAAGTCTTGGTCCCCGATGCCCAGGGCAGTGCCGACCCACACTGGTCAATATCGGGTCGTGCGGGGCTATCTGGGTTCGTTCATTATATTGTGTCCAAGATAGAACGTGCCAAGGCCGATGATTATTTCTATGCGCGGTTGGAATCCGGGGAATTTAATGAAGAAGATGCAAATGTTTTATTGGAATATTATTTGCAAATGTCCAGTAATCCAAACGCATATGCGGCGATGGGATTGTTGCAACGCGGCGAATTAAATAAAATGAATTATGTCCATGTTGGTTCGTGGCGACATATCCCAGATGCATGGGTCGGCAAGGAAGCATCGCTGTCTATGATTTTGGATTGGTTAAACGCATCACAATTGGCAAATGCCGCCGAAATGGAAGAACGTCGTAAACAAGGCGACCAAATGGTGGCTTTGGCAGACCCAATGAAAGATGTATTAGAAGACGCAGTGAACGAAGCGGTCGAATACGCATATTCGCATCGTGCAGTTTTGGAATTGACCCAGTTGGCAAATACCCCTGATAAAGAACGCGGGTCTATCATTTCAACAATTATGGCGGGATTGGGTATATTCCGTAATGCCGCGGTTCGCAATAGAACAAGTCATTCCGATTTCCATTTTGAAGATTTACGCGGTATGGTTGACCCACGCGATGGCAAAATGAAACCTATATCGGTTTATTTATCTATCAATATGGTTGATGCCCAGGCATTGAATCCTATTACCGGTATTTTCATTGAATTAATGTCTAATTATTTGTTGGTGAATACCCCAGACGCAATAAGCACAAATGGTAAAAAGTTAGGGCCATGTCCAGTATTATTCGTGTTGGACGAAATGCCAAAAATGCAAAAGTTAGATGCAGTTATCCAAGGACCAGATTTAGGACGCGGACAAAAGATTTCATACCTGATTATCGGCCAGGACATTCACCAGATTCAGGAAAAATATGGTGCGGATGCGGCGGCAACAATTATTTCAACAACGGCGGCAAAAATTGTTATGCGTCAAAATGATTTAGAGACCGCCAAGAAATTTTCTGATATGATTGGTAATGAAATAAAGAAGGAAGTAAAGAAAAAGAAAGACAAAAACGGCAAAGAAACCGGAGAAACCGAAGAAACAACCAAAGACCCAAAATTATTGATTTCACCAATGGATATTATGACATTGGGCGAAGGCAAACAATTGATTATTTATCAAGGATTTTATCACAGACCGATTGAGGCAACCCAAGAAAGATATTTTGTAAATAAGTCTGATATTGAAAAACAAATAAACGCCAAAGTTCAAATGGGCAAATCTGCGCCTATGCCGGAATTTTTAGTACCGAATCATTGTCGTGCAATGGGGTATACCGGTCAAATCCGCTTTATGGACCCAACCACAAAAACAATAAAAGTTTTGTCTGAATAATTTTATGAAAAAATCTGTTTCGTTTTTATTTGGTGTGTTTTTATTATCAGGTTGCGCAAGTGTGGCGACATCAAATTTAATGCAAGTTCGACAATCTTTTGCGCATGATGATTTCATAAAATCCGCCGATAAATTCGCAAATAGCGCAGATATTCAATCCCAAGATTCTTTGGAGTTATTGATTAGTGGTCTGTCGCAATTCCAAGCAAAAGATTACATACAAAGCGATAACACATTTGAAGAGTTTAACAAACGAAATTACGATACAGATGGCGGCAGTATTATTCGCGAAACAAAAAGTTTAATCGGTGGTCAATTGGTAAATGAATATAAACCATATATGATGGATTCTTTGTTTGTGTCTTACTATCAAATTTGGGATGCGTTGGGACGGAATAAGCCAGATGATGTTCGTGTTATTATCAATCAATCTTATGCACGACAACAAAATATGTCGCGCGCATATGCCGATATGGTTGAAAAAACAAATGAAAAAATGTCAAACGAAAGTGCCAGTGAATTAATGACTGAATTGCAAAAGCGAAATGCACAATGGGCAGCATATACCGATATTATGAATCCAGCTTTGATGTATTTGTCGGGCATTTGGTTTTTGAACAATGGCGATTTTAATGATGCAGAAACTTACCTGAAACGCGCAACAGGTATGGTGCCAAATAATTCTTGGATAAAAACAGATTTAAAATTAGCGGAAAACAATCAAAAACCAACAAATACGACATGGGTATTTATTGAATCTGGGTTTGCACCAATATTGCGCGAAGAATCAATTTCTTTACCTGTGCCACTGGGGAACAGTATTGGATGGGTATCAATCGCAATTGCAGAACCAGAATTTAATAATAATCATTTATCAATATATGGCGCACAAAGTTTGGCCGATGTAAATGCAATGTTTATGACGGAATTTAATCAATACAGAACAAACGATGCATTGCGGGCCTTTGTTTCGGCATCGGCACGTGCTGTGGCCCAGGCAACCGCATATAATTCTGGCAGTAAATATTCTGGACTTTTGGGGTTGGGGGCAACTTTATTTTCACTTTCCACCACAAATGCAGAGGTTCGTTCATGGGTGACATTGCCCGAAAGCATAAGTGTTATGCGTTTGAATACAGCAAACTTGATTGATTCAAATTTAAGTGCTACACTTGGCACAGATGTAAAATTACCGAAATCTGGAAATTATTTAATCTATGTACGATTGACAGAAAGTGCGCCAATTGTACATATGTTCAAAATATAAAAAAGGAGAAAATATGAAAAAATTATTACCAATTGCTTTATGCGCGGTATTGGCGGGCTGTGGCGGAACACGCGTCGTCGATTTAGAAAATGAACGCGATGTCGCAACCATGCAAGATGTTATGGAATTAGAATATCGTGATTGGACAAAAACCGCCGAAAACATGACGGATTCTATGTTAAAAAGCAACGCGTTAACACGCGTAAAAAATCCTGTGATTGCGGTCGCGAATATTAAAAACGATACAATGCAACGATTTGATACAGATATTTTAATAAAAAAGATTCGCACAACTGTTTTAAAGTCTGGGCGCGCACAAATTGCAACAAACTTTACCGGCGAAGATACGACAAGCAATACTGTGCGTTCAACCCGCGGAAACGATGAATATGACCAATCAACCTTTGCAAGCAAAGGCACGTTGGTTGCACCAAACCTTTCGTTGTCGGGCAAAATGTTGCAACGCAATTTGAAAATTGAATCTGGGTGGTTTTCATCGGTTGATACACGCGTAGAATATTATCTGCAATTGACATTGACTGATTTGAAAACTGGGTTGTCTGTATGGGAAGACGAACAACCGATTGTCAAAGAAGGCGACCATGCACCAACATGGTAAAAAAAACGGCGAAAGCCGTTTTTTTATAGGGTTCAAAGTTCAAAGTGCAAAGTTCAGTTAATGCTGTGTGGCAAAGCCACACACAATAATTGAACTCTGTACTCTGTAAACCAAACTCTGTAAAAAGGTCGGCGATTGCCGACCTTTGTTTGTGACGGATAGATTTTGATTGATTTGTTATCAATCAAAAGGATTTTCCGCTTTTTCGTATTCAATTACAATTGGTAAGTGTTCCCAATGCAATGCTGTCGCAATTCCACGCCGCAAATAACGCGTGTATGATTCAGGTATATCCGATGCACCACCAACATTTATGCGCACACGCATTGGGTGGGTTCCAACCTGGCGCGCAAATTTAATTTTCATTGCGCGTTTCAATCGCGACATTGGTGGTTGGCGTTGTTCAACCAATTTTTCAACAATTCTATTTAACAAACTGGTCGGGACGGTTGCGGTTGAAATATCCCACAATCCATAAATCCGTTTGAACATATTTTGAATGCCGGTACCCTTTTCCGCAGATATTGCCAAAATCATTGGCTTTATAATTTGATGAAAAGAATTTGTAAATTGATGTTTTAACTTTAACAATTTTTCATCACGAATTTCAGGTTCAACCAAATCCCATTTATTCAATGCAACACATAAAATCTTGCCCGCATCATATACACGCGCCGCAATCCCTAATGCCTGATTTTCTATATTCTTGGTTGCGTCAACAACCAAGATTACCACATCAGCCTTTTCAATCGAATCCAATGCCTTTAACGCAGACAATGTTTCAACATCGTCGGTCACGCCCGCTTTGCGTCGCAAACCCGCCGTATCCATAATCACAATATCACGACCGTAAAAATGTGTTGGAATTTTGACAGTATCACGCGTAATTCCCGGTGCATCCATAACAATTTGACGGTTCACCCCCAAAACACGATTCACAAATGTAGATTTGCCAACATTGGGTTGTCCCAATACCGCAATTTTCAAACGCGTATCAGTGGTGTCTTCATTGGTTTCTACGGTTATATTTTTATCGTTGGCAACCCTATCGATAAATTCATATATTTCATCAAATCCGCGTTTGTGTTCCGCAGATATCATAACCGGCGCACCACACCCCAATTTGAAAAATTCGTGTGTATCGCCAATACGTTTTACAGATTCTGTTTTATTAGCCAATAACAATACGGGTGCTTTACTTTTTCGATGAATCAATTTTGCCCATTCAATATCCATTGCCGTCAATCCAGCACGACCATCCACAACAAATAATATCGCATCCGCAGATTCAATCGCGGATATCGCCATATTCGTTGAATCCAGCGCAATTCCATTTTTTGCGTTTTCCAAACCGGCTGTATCATAAACATTAACCGCGCGGTCGCGCATGGTGCCAACCATTACATCACGTGTGACCCCGGGGCGATCGTGCACCAACGCATCACGCGTGCCAGTCAGCGCATTAAACAAAGTCGATTTCCCTGTATTGGGACGGCCAGCAATTATTAGTTTCATCATTTATTTTTCTCGTTGATTTTTTATAATTATAAAGCAAAAATATAAATAATCAAACAACAGAGGCAAAAAAATGCATTACAAAACCAGAAAGATACTTACCAATATTCGCGACGCGATTATAAACCCAAAAAGTTTTTTCAAAAAAATCGTTGCCGATGGCAATATGGAAGAATCTATGTTGCGTGCATTTATCTATGGTTTGATTGGTGGCGTATTGGTGTTATTTTTCCGCCTGGTTGGTGGGGCAACGATTACAATCGGTTCTGTATTTGGTGCATTGGTTATTGTTCCTGTTTTGGCGGTTGCATTGTTGTTTATCATGGGCGGATTATTAATGTTGATAAGTGAAATTACCGGTGGCGAACGCGATTGGGAAATTGCAATAAAGGGATTGGCATCTGTATTTTTCATGTATCCTGTTATTTTGGTATTAAATGCGTTGGCGTTTAATTGCACTTCACTTTGGATTATCAGTATTTTTGTTGATGT
Source organism: Alphaproteobacteria bacterium (assembly GCA_017534945.1). Taxonomy (GTDB): domain Bacteria; phylum Pseudomonadota; class Alphaproteobacteria; order Rs-D84; family Rs-D84; genus Enterousia. The sequence continues at coordinate 67,969 of JAFXVB010000024.1, forward strand.
GTGGATGTTGTATATTTTGTATTGCTTGGGCGTGTATTGCATGCGTGGCAATCGGTTAAATGTTTTGATTGTTGTTGGCATATTGGCTGTATTTATGCTGACTGTGTATGTCAGTGATTACAGAATTGGCTGGTTTATGTTGAAAAATGCCGGCGCGACATTGGCTTGTTTGCTGTAATTCACAAAATTTTATTTGCAATCGTATGTTTCGGGATTATAATAGTTCAAGGTTTGCGGGGGGCAATTATTCATTTTTACGCTTTTTATTTTGGATAATTAAACGCCCAAGAGTGTAAAAACGAATGATTTTCTCCGCAAAAGTTGAAAAATAATAACTTTAAAATATGGAGAAAACTATGTTATTTGGTTTTAAAAGTAAAAAAAATGATGCGGCGACGCATCCTTTGAACAACCCTGTTGCGGTTGAAATTAAATATGGCGATGAAACATTGCGCTTGGAAACAGGTCGTATGGCAAAACAGGCAAACGGTGCCGTTTTGGCGACAATGGGTGGAACCATGGTTTTAGCCACCGTTTGTGCTGAAAAATCTGCGGTCGAAGGTCAAGATTTCTTTCCGTTAACCGTTGATTACCAAGAAAAATTTGCGTCCGCCGGTCGTATTCCTGGCACACGTGACAGACGCGAAGGCAAACCATCAACCGCGGAAACATTGACCGCGCGTTTGATTGACCGTCCTATTCGTCCTTTGTTCCCAGAAACATTTAAAAACAAAGTGCAAATTATTGCCCAGGTGTTTTCATATGACCACAAAAATCAACCTGATATTTTGGCAATGATTGCGTCAAGCGCGGCATTGGCTTTGTCCGGCGTTCCATTTGCCGGCCCAATTGGCGCGGCACGCGTTGGTTATGTTGATGGCGAATATGTTTTAAACCCATCCAGACGCGATGTTGATAAAAAATCTGAAATGGATTTGGTTGTTGCCGCAACATGCGATGGTGTGTTGATGGTGGAATCTGAAATCGGTGAATTGGACGAAGAAACCACCTTGGGCGCGGTTAAATTCGGTTTTGATGCACAACAAACTGTGATTAAAGCAATCAATGAATTGGTGAAACAGGCCGGTAAAGAACGTTGGGAAACACCTGAAAACACCGAAGAATACAAGGTTATGGAAAAAGATTTTGCTTCATTTAATGAACAAATCGAAAACGCTTTGTTGATAAAAGAAAAGTTGCACAGATTGGAAACTTTGGCGGATATTCATGCCCAGGCAAAGGCAAGAATCCCTGAATTATTCCCAGAAACAATTACCGCAACATCCACTTTGGAATCTTGGGCGGATGAAATTGTTGAAAATTTGACTGCACACATCATGCGCAGCAATATCTTGGCCGGCAAACCACGTATTGATGGTCGTGATACAAAAACTGTGCGTCCAATTGAAATTGAATTGGGTGTATTACCACGCGCACATGGGTCTGCATTGTTTACACGCGGTGAAACCCAGGCTTTGGTGTCATTGACATTGGGTGGTGGCAAAGATGCGTTGCCAATCGAAAGTTTGGATGGCGATGATGAACGCGATTTCATTTTGAACTATAATTTCCCGGGTTATTCTGTGGGCGAAGCCAAGGGTTTAAAGTCCCCAGGTCGTCGCGAATTAGGACATGGAAATTTGGCATGGCGCGCATTGCACCCAATGATGCCAAGTCGTGAAAAGTTCGATTATGTTGTTCGTGTTTGCAGTGATATTTTGGAATCAAACGGTTCTTCATCAATGGCAACAACATGCGGTGCAACATTGGCAATGATGGACGGTGGTGTGCCAATTACACGCCCTGTTGCCGGTATTGCCATGGGGTTAATCAAAGAAGGTGATGATTACGCCATTTTAACCGATATTTTGGGCGACGAAGACCATTTGGGCGATATGGACTTTAAAGTGACCGGAACCAAAGATGGTATTACTGCGTTGCAAATGGATATCAAAATCACTTCTATTACTTTCGAAATTATGAAGCATGCTTTGGAACAAGCAAAGGCCGGTCGTATGCATATTTTGGGTAAAATCGAAAATGCAATCGCGGCACCACGCGAAAATGTTTCAAAATATGCACCACAAATCTATACAATCAATATCAATCCTGAAAAGATTCGCGAAGTCATCGGCAAAGGTGGCGTTGTCATCCAGGCTTTGGTTCGCGAAACAAATACTACGATTGATTTGGAAGATGACGGAACGGTCAAAATCTTGGCAACAACACGCGAAGATGCAGATGCCGCCATTGCACGTATCAAAGAAATTTGTGCAGAACCCGAAGTTGGTGAAATTTACAAAGGTGTCGTCACTGGAATCAAAGATTTTGGTATCTTTGTAAAAATTATGAACAACTTTGAATCTATGGTTCATATTTCCGAAATTACCGGTAAGCATTTGAAAAAAATCGAAGATGCCGGTATCCACGAAGGCGATACAGTGTATGTCAAATATACCGGTATAGATTCACGTGGAAAAACCCGTTTCAGTATGATTGGTATCAATCAAGAAACAGGTAAAGAAATTGAAAAATAATAAACATACGGCCCCCGTTTTGGGGGCTTGGTTTTGTCAAAAGGAATTATAATGAACATTGATGAAATGATGGCCCAGGCCAAAGATTTGCAAGCACGCGTGGCGGCGGCCCAGGATGATTTGGCAAAAATTACCGTCAAAGGTTTGGCGGCAAACGGTGCGTGCATTGTCGAAATGACAGGTAAATATGATATTGTGAAAGTCATTATTACCGATGACGCAATGAAAAACACCGCCACAGACCTATCAAAAATCGTCGCACAAGCGTTTTGTGATGCAAAAGATAAAGCAGATGCCCTTATTGATAAAGCGATGTCAGCGGCGACCGCAGGCGTTAATTTACCGTTCTAACAAAATATCGGCAAACGCCGATATTTTGTTAAAGTTCAAAGTTCAAAGTACAAAGTTCAGTTAATGATAAAAAACCGCCTAGATTTAGGCGGTGTTTTTTTTTATTTTGCTTTCACTGGGGCGACAATAATTGATTTTGTTCGTTCATCTGGTTTAGATTTCGATTCCAGTGTGCCACGTTCACCGATTATTTCCATAATGTGTGCAAATAATTCTGGAACCGCGTCCCTACCCTGACCCAAGACACGTTTGTTTCCCTTGGTCATGACGGAAATTTTAACTTTGTCGCCATCATCCAAAAATTCAAAAACCTTTTTCATTTTGATTTTCAAATCGTTTTCTTCGATAAATGGCTTTACCCATACATCACGCATACCAACATTTTTTTGATTCTTTTTCGCTTCGGCGGCACGTTTTTTTTGATCATATTTGAATTTGCCATAATCCATAATTTTCGTAATTGGCACATCACCCGAAGAATTAATCTCAACCAAATCCATTCCGGCATTTAATGCCAATTCCAGCGCAGCCGCTGTGGACATAACACCCATATTTTGACCATCATGGTTAATTACCTGAACAGATTTTGCAAAAATCCGGTTGTTCATGCGTGGACCGTTATCACGCTTGTTATCACGGTTATTCATATTTGGTTTAATTGTAGGCTCCTTTGTAATTACCTGGGGTAATTATTGAATATATTTATTGGTTTTTCAACAATTTTTGCAATTCTTGTAATGCCGACCAAACTTCGCGTTTCGCAGACGGTTTTAACAGCAAATAATTTGGATGATAAATCGGCATAACCGGCGTACCATTGGCGTTTTGTACAACTTTGCCATGACTTGATGATATTTTTATATCCGCCACTTCGATTGCCGGGGTCGCCCCAAGTGTCAATATCATCGTTGGGTGTAAAAATTCCATTAACCGTCGCACAAACGGACGCGACAAAGACAATTCTTCGTTCGTCGGTGTACGACCACCTGGGGTGCGCCAAAATATAATTGGCACAATTGATACTATGTCGCGATTCATACCAATTGCCGCCAACATTTTATCCAATAAATCGCCCGCATTGCCCGATAAAATTTTACCGGTTGCATCATCGTCCGCGCCAGGAACATCGGTCACAATGACCAATCCGTTTGGATTTTTTGCGATGTTTGGCAAAACCACATTTGTTCCCACAGTACGCAAAGGATGATTAAATTCTGCAATCATACGAATCAAGTTTTCTATATCGATTGGACGCGATGCCATAGATTCCGCCATATCAACAGACATTGTTGTGGTTGGCGCAATTGGTGGTACAACGGTCACATTTGCACGAACATCATTTATATTTTGTTCTTTGGGTGATGTTTGTTGCATATTTGCCGCCCATTTTGCACGTACAACCATTGGAACATCTGTGATTTCCCACTGAACACCGGCCAAACTTAGGTCTTTTATACTATAATCGTTCATTTTTTTATGTTTCCCCTTGCTTTTGGACTTATTTTAGTATAAAATATACCACGAGTAACAAAAACTCAAGGGAGTATTTTCATGAAAGTAAAAAACTTTGCATTGTTGGCAGGTGTTGCAGGCATGTTGGCCGCTTGTGGCGGTTCCAGTGTCGTTGAACCAGCTGACTTGAATAATCAACGCGTATTCTTCGCATTTAATTCTTCTGAAATTTCCAAAGAAGCAAACGACAATTTGTTGGCTCAATCTTTGTATATGAAAAATCATGAAGATGTAAAAGTCCAAATTGCTGGTAATTGCGACGAACGCGGTTCCACAGAATACAACTTGGCATTGGGTGCACGTCGTGCAAACGCCGCAAAAGCAGTGTTGGTAAATGACGGTATCGATGCAAAACGTATTTCTACTATTTCATACGGTAAAGAACGTCCTTTGGTCAAAGGAACCGGCGAAAACGTTTGGAAATGGAATCGTAACGCAACAACAACTGTTAAATAATAGTTGGTTGAAAAATTCTATAAAAAACACCGGCGTTTGCCGGTGTTTTTTATAGAGTTCAAATAATGATACATTATACATATAAAAAAGCCGGTGTTTGCCGGCTTTTTTTAACATTTTTTTAATTTTTCAATCAATTCGTTCATTTCCAAACGATTGTTGAATTTCAGTGTAATTTGCCCTGCTCCGCCGCGGCGTTCGGTTATTTTTGCCGGCACTTTTAATGATTTTTGAATATCGTTTTCCATTTTTTTAATGTCGGCGACGGCAATTGTTTTGCTTGTAAATTGCCGAGATTTGCCGGCCCTTTTCGAGTTTTTTACCAATGTGCCGGCATCCGCCACAGATAATTTATTTTCAACGATTTCACGCGCCAGTTTTATTGGGTTATCCGCCACCGCAATTGTACGCGCATGGGACGCGGAAATTTCGCCATCGGCCACCATTTTACGCACAGATTCTGGTAAATCCAATATACGCATTGAATTGCGAATATAACTTGTTGATTTTCCAATTAAACGCGATACATCCGCCATATCATAATTACATTTTTCAATTAAATTTTTATACGCAGCGCCCTCTTCCACCGGATCCAGATTTTCACGTTGAACGTTTTCAATCAATGCAATTTCCATTGCGTTATGGTCATCTAATTTCTTTACAACCGCCGGAATTTCAGTAAGTCCAGCCATTTTAGACGCACGAAAACGCCGTTCGCCGGCAACAATTTCATAATTATAAGGTTGATTTTGAACCGCACGCAATAAAATCGGTTGCAACACGCCCTTTTCTTTGATTGATGCCGCCAAATCATTTAATTCAGCATCACGAAAAGTCTTGCGCGGTTGGTCGGGATTTGCACCAATTTGTGCAAGCGGTATTTGTTTAATAACAACACGTTCACCACCGGTTAAAATGGAAATATCAGGCAATTCACCCATCCCAGCCTGAATATCCGCCAAACCACGTCCCAATCCAAATTTAGATGCCATTTTTATCCTCCAAATCTAATTTATTTACAATTTCGGTTGCGACACGCAAATAACTTTGCGCCCCGGTTGAATTAAAATCATAAAATAATGCCGGTTTTCCATGACTTGGTGCCTCTGCCACACGAACATTGCGCGGAATAACAGTTTTAAACACCATATCGCCAAATGTTTTTCGCACATCATTTTCAGCATCACGTGTCATGGAATAACGTTTATCATACATCGTCAATAACACACCCAATATATGCAATTTCGGATTCCATTTTTCCCGTACCACATTGATAGTATTTACCAATTGGCGAATTCCTTCCAATGCAAAAAATTCACATTGCAGCGGGATTATCACACTGTCGGCGGCATTTAATGCATTTAATGTTAAATGACCCAAAGCCGGTGGACAATCCAATAAAATAAAATCATAATAATCCAATATCGGTTTCAAAGCATCACGCAAACGATATTCACGATTTTCAACATCCAAAAGGTCAACTTCTGCGCCTGCTAATTCAAGTCCAGACGGCAAAAGATGAAGATTTGGAACCGCCGTTGTTAAAATATTATTCGATATGCTATCCGTTCCCATAATAACGCCGTAAACACTTTGTTTATGTTGAGCCCGCACAAAACCCAAGCCAGTTCCGGCATTACCTTGTTGATCTAAATCAATCAACAAAACGCGTTTTTTTATCGCCGCCAAAGACGCACCGATATTAATTGCCGTTGTGGTTTTACCCACCCCGCCCTTTTGATTTGCAAATGCGATTATTTTCGTCATGTAAATTCACTTCCTTTTTTCAATTCAAATAATAGGCAATTTTTTTCGATTCGGTCAAGCAATATAAAAAACATATATAAAAATACAGTATTTTCAAATAAATATTTCTTATTTCACATGAAACAACACTATTTATTCACATTGTTATTTTTTACCGGCATTTTTATAAAAAACACCGGTAAATGCCGGTGATTTTTTTAACAATAATATTTATAAATTATTTTAACAGTAAAAAACATATAAAAACACCGGCAAAAGCCGGCAATTTTTGTTTCAAATTTTGTGTTTTACGTATTTTCAATTGGTTGTGCATTATTTCACATGAAATTATTTTGCCTTTTTAACAATCATAATAAAACCGTCCCCAGTTGTTGATGGAAACAATTCAAAATCAAAGTGATATTGTTGTTTTGCGGCATCAACTTCGAACATAACATCCCGGCCTTTTAATAAAAAAAGTTCATATTCCGTTGAACCAACATAGTTCAAAATCTTTGTTAACGACGCAAATGCACGCGCAGTAAATATGTATTTGTTATTACGCGGTAATTGTGCAATATAATTTTCAACACGACCATGATATATGCACAAATTATCCAAATTTAATTCTTGTTTCACCGCAGTTAAAAATTTTACTTTTTTGGCAATCGATTCTATACAGGTCACATTCCAACCGAGTATCGCCAAAACGACCCCAGGAAAACCGGCACCACTGCCCAAATCGATTATATCAACATCCGCAGGCAAATATTTTGCCAATTGTGCCGAATCAGCAATATGACGGTTATCAATATCGTTCAAAGTGCTGGACGCGACTAAATTCATGCGCTTTGACCATTCGCACAACAAATTTTTATATTTTTCAAATTTATATTTGTTTTCCATAAAAAATATTTTAACATATAAAAGTCATGAAACCAATAAAAACATTATTTTTTGTGTCAGGGGGATTGATTGCCGTATTGGCAGCAATTCACTTTATGCACACACCGAACACCACGATTACACCACGTGGAAAAATTCCAACAACCAGTTATGGCGCATTTTTGGCGGCTCAGCATGCGTTGTATACCAATAATTTCGATAAAACAGCGGAATTTTTGGAATATGTCGATGATGGCGCACGCGAATATAAATCTGTTGAAGAAATGCGTGTTTTAACCGACTTTTTGAACGGAAAAATTCCAGACGATATAAAAAATTTAGAAAAGCAAAAAACGATTATTTCCCGGATTATTGCGGATTCTTATTTGGTGCAAAACGACCGGTGGGCCGATGTGTATTCAAAACATAAAAACGACCGTATTCGTTTAATGGCGCCGTTTCGTGTTTGGTCTGGGGTGGCATTAAATCGCATTACAGAAACATTAAAATTTATTGATAAAACCGACACAAACCCATCGTGGCAGGCTTTTCTGCGTGGTCAAGTATATGCAGAACGGGGCAATATAAAAAAGGCGGTTGCGGCATTTGCAGATGTAAAACCCGAATTCATGAATATGAACGATTACCTGTATTTAATGTCCTTTTATAAACATAATAATTTAACCGCCGAAGCAAATATGTTGCGTACAAAATTCACAACAAAACCTGGCAGCATGTTTATGATTAACTTCACAGATACACCGGATTGGTCTGTGTATTCGGGATACAAGAATCAATTGGCGTTCAATTTGGTACAAACTGTGGCACATACGCAATCAATGAATCATTCCGATTTGTCTTTGTTGTTATTGCATTTTGCACAAAATGTTGCTGTCAAAAACCAAGTTCAAGAAGATGCGGTAAATTATCATGCGGGCTTGTACATGTTAAGTAATATGGGAAACTATAAAAAATATTTTTCTAAGATAAATGAACAAAGTCCTTATTATCCGTTTGTGAATCTGCGATTGGCTGAAACAAATCGTAATATGAACGCGGTACGCAGGGCAATTGATGCACAACCTTTGTTTATGCCGGCGGTGAATCAATTGGTTGGATGGCAAACACAAGATAATGATAAAAAGGGCGCATTGCGAACAATTGATAAATCTTTGCAAAACACTGATATTTCGACCGGTGCAAAGGCTTATTTACACAAAATGCGCGCCGAAGTAAACTTTATCTTTGGCGATATAGATGGTGCCCAGAAAGATATTGATTCTGCGACAATATTATTGCAAAAACCCGACCCAGATGTTTTCAGTATCCAGGCGCGTATTTGGGCGGCACGTGGTGAAAACCTGGATAAGGCATATGCATATAGTTTAAGTTTGGTTCGTTTCGCACCGGCGGATTCTTGCACTTGGGATACATTGGGATATGTCATGCGGGCACGCGAAGGATTGGATGCCGCATTGGATGTCATGCGCAGGGTAGGCGAGGTTGCAAATTCTTGCTCTGCTTTGTTTGAGCATTTAGGCGATATGTATATAGAGGCCAACGATGAAAAATTGGCACGAGATGCGTATTTGCGCGCAATTGAATTGTCCGATGATGGATTGTCTGTAAAACAAGTATTAGAAAAGAAGTTGAAAAGGATACAATAAGGATACAATGATGTCATATGAAACCGTTGGGATTATCGGAGCGGGAGCATGGGGGACAGCATTGGCTATAAATATCGCACGTGGCGGAAAACCAGTCGTTTTATGGTCTTTTGATGGAGAATATAAGCATTTCGATGGTGTTGATACACCAAAAAATTTAACCGTCGTTACAGAGCCGGGAAAACTGGTTAATGCGGATGTTTGGTTAGATGTGACGCCGGCGGCTTTTTTTGGCGAAACATTACAAAAATTTACACAATATTATCATAATCAACCGATTATTATTTGCACCAAAGGCGCAGATGCAAAAACACACCACTTTATGTCCGAAATTTTGCAACAAAAACTGCCTGAATGCATTGATTTCGGGGTTTTATCGGGTCCGCAATTCGCAGCCGAGGTTGCATGTGGCATACCAACCGGTTCAACATTGGCCGGAACACCAAACACTTTGTGCGCGGGCAGGGCGGTTTTAAATCTTGCGTATTTGGACGAAACAGAAGATATTATCGGCACCCAGATATCCGGGGTTGGAAAAAATGTTGTTGCTTTGATTTCTGGGTTTATTAGCGTAAAAGTCCCCGGCGAAAATGAACGCGCTTTGATTTTTACGCGGTGTTGCAATGAAATTATCAAAATTGGTCTGGCGATGGGTGCAAAATTAGAAACTTTTGTTGGTCTTTGCGGATTGGGTGATTTATTCTTGTCGGCAACATCCACAACCAGTCGTAATTATGCCGGCGGTGTTGCGATTGCCAATAATCAACCGCTAAGCGGGACTGTCGAAGGTATTTTTGCTTTTGATACAGTATTAACACGCGCCACAGAATTAGGCATAGAAACACCTGTATTAAAATATATTAATGCGCAAATACAAATAGACAAGATATTAGGCAAACAAAATGATGTCCAACATGCGAAAACACAGAAAAATGTGCCGTTTGTACCAAAATTGTTCGCAAAACCAACACAACACAAATCACGCCCAGAACAAATGTTATTACGGGCACAACATGATGGCAATATTTCTAAATTTGAACAACATATATCGGGAATACGATCTTTTGTTTTTCAACGCAAAAAACCATATGGTAAATAGTTGATTGCTTAAAACAGAAAATACACATACGCACAATAACTAATTAAAAACAACCCACCCATCCAACGCGGGATTTTGCCGTATATTCCGCATATAAGCAAACATAATGTGGCGGTTGCCATAATCCAAAAACTGTGCCACAGGTTTGGAATTGCTGTATTCCGCGCAACCCCCATGGCCCCAACAATAAGAAATATGTTGGCGATATTACTGCCTACTATATTACCAAATGCGATTGAACTTTGTTTATGAATTGCCGCAACGGTGGATACGGTGAGTTCTGGTAATGATGTTCCAAACGCAATCAATGTTAATCCCACCACAGATTTAGATATTCCAAACGCATCTGCAATTTTAGATGCTGTATCAATCAATAAATCCGCACCGTATATAATTAAAATAATTCCAAATATAGATAATAAAACCAAAGACCATGTGGGTTTATTCAATTTAATATGATTATTTTTTGATGATTCTAAATCTTGTTCTTTGTTATAACAAATTATAAAATACCCGCTTATCATCAATAACATGAATATCCCAATTATTGAATCCAGATAACCAGATTTCATAATTATTCCCAACATTATCACAGATAATAATATAAATAATCCGTCCCGCCGGAAATTTTCTTTGTTTATATGGATTGGATGTATTAATGCCGCCAACCCCAGAATAAATAAAATATTTGAAATATTACTGCCAATCACATTACCAAATGCAATACCCGGGGCAGGGTGCGATGACAAAATTGCGTTCAATGATGCCGCCAATTCTGGCATTGATGTTCCAACACCCATTAAAACAATGCCAATTATCAATGGCGACAAATGTAATTTATGCGCCAATGCAATACCACTTTGGACCAATAATTCCCCACCACAGAGCAGCAATACAAGTCCCAAGATAAACAAAAAATAACTCATACTTTGAATTCGCTTTATTTAATTAATAACGATTTTATTATTCATAACGCAAACTGTCAATTGGGTTTAATTTCGCAGCCTTTATCGCCGGAAATACACCAGATGCCAAACCAACAACAATTGCAACCGACACCGATACGACAACCGGCCAAATACTTAAAGGTACATTATATCCCAACGCAAAACGACCAATTCCTTGGGCTAAACCTTCGCCAAGAATCAATCCAGTCATGGAACCAATAAAAGAAATCAAAACAGATTCCGATAAAAATTGAATAATAATATTTATTTCGCGCGCACCAATTGCTTTGCGCACACCGATTTCACGCGTTCTTTCGGCAACAGATACCAACATCATGTTCATAATACCAATTGAACCAACCAACAATGATACCGCCGCAATCGCAACCAATAATAATTTGATATAACCTGTGACAGTATTCATTGTTTCCATAACTTGCTTCATATCTGTTATTTGAAAATCGTCTTCATCGTTGTCTTTCAACCGATGACGCGAACGGAGCAGGGCGGTCATTTGTTCAGTCGCGATATTATTATCGGCATCTTGGTATAATTTTAATATTATTGATTGAACTGCGTTTGGAAAGCGACTGCCGGATAATCGTTTTTTTAATGTTGTGATTGGAATCATTACCATATCATCGGCACTGCCCATTGCAGAATCCCCCTTGGCACGCGTGACACCGATTACAACGAACGGAGTGTTTTGAATCCGGATAATTTGACCGATTGGATTATTTGGCATCCCAAGTTCGTTTGCTGTATCCGGTCCAATTACCGCGTATGTTGATGCATTTTTTACCGCATCCATATCAAAGAACGAACCATATTCAACATCTACATTTTGCACAGTTTGATAATCTGGATACACACCAAGCATTGATGTTGACCAGTTTTTATTTCCAAACACAACCTGGGCCGCACCATTTTGCATCGGGCTTACCGCCGCGACATCAGGTAATTTCGCCAGATATTCTGCATCATCAATTGTTAATGTTTGGCGATTTCCCATACGCACACCACCGATACGCGCCGCACCCGCACGAATAACAATCGTATTTGTCCCCAATGACGAAAATTGATCTGTGATTTCTTGTTGCACAGTTTCACCGACCGCAACCATTATCACAACCGCCATAACACCAATAATAATACCCAATACGGTCAAAAATGAACGCAATTTATTGCCACTGATTGACAACCAAGATTCCTTCATAATATCGTTAAAGGTCATTTTTTATCCCTTTTTGGCATTAAATCGGCTTCGCTGCGTGGTATTTTGCCGTCGTATGTTATGCGGCCGTCGTAAATATGAATCAATCGATTAGAATATTTTGCAATGTCAAATTCGTGCGTAATCATAACAATTGTTATACCCATGTCTTTGTTTAATTTTTTGAAAAACTGCAAAATTTCATTACCCATTTTTGAATCCAATGCGCCGGTCGGTTCGTCCGCCAAAATGATTTTTGGGTCACCCGCCAATGCACGCGCAATTGCAACGCGCTGTTTCATACCACCAGATAATTGCGTAGGCAGGTAAGTTTCAAAATTTTCAAGTCCAACCAATTTTAACATTTCGCGCGATTTTTTTATGCGTTCGTCCATGGGTAATCCACGATACATCAATGGCAACATAACATTGTCTAAAATATTTCTTTTTGGTAATAAATTAAAATTTTGAAAAACAAAGCCAATATATTCATTACGAATTGTCGCCAATTCATCGGGTGTCATCGTTGAAATATCACGACCGTATAATTCGTATACCCCCGTTGTCGCATTGTCCAGCGCACCAATTATATTCATACAAGTTGATTTTCCAGACCCCGATGGCCCCATGATTGATACAAATTCACCGGGTGCAACATTAAATGTTATATCAAACAAAACCTGCTGAGTTCCGCCGATTTCCAACGGAAAACTTTTACAGACTTTTTGCATAGAAATTACATTTTGTTGCGATGGCATTTTTTTACCGTTATTACATTGGGCCGCCCATTGGACCACCACGACGATTTGTGGATTTTTTAATCGAAGATGCCTGGCCCATACGACCAACGATTATTTTATCACCATGTTGTATCTTGTTTGAAATTATTTCTGTTTCTGTTGCAGTGACCAAACCTTTTTCAAATGGAATTATAATGACCTTTTTATCGCGCAAAATTGCCAAATGATTTGCGGTTGGAATATCTTTGGCGGCAACATCTATGTTTTCAAAAGAACGCAATAAAAACGCAGAATTTTGTGCATACCAAACATCTTCGGCACGATTTACGATAATTGTCACAAATGCAGTCATACCCGGCATCAATCGTAAATCTGCATTATCTACATCAATTACAACGGTATAGACAACCACATTAGATGTTGTTGTCGGCGAAAGACGGATTTGACGCACAACACCATTAAATACATCCCCAGAATACGCATCAACAGTAAATGTCACCGATTGACCTTGTTGAATCATACCGATATCAGCCTCGCTAACTGCGGTTTCAATTTGCATTTTTGTTAAATCTTCGGCGATTTCAAACAAATCTGGGGTTTGGAAAGATGCCGCAACAGTTTGACCTTTATCAACCTTACGCGATATGACCGTCCCGTCGACTGGTGATGAAATTGTTGCATAACCTAAATTTGTCACCGCTTTATCATATTGAGATTTTGCACGAACAACAGATGATTCTGCCTGTTCATATTGAGCCAATGATTTTTCCATTTCTGCGCGTGCAATAAAACCATCTTCGTATAAAGTTTTATCACGCATATAATCGCTTTTTGCTAAATTACGTTGCGACACCGCAGAATCCAGCGCAGCCTTGGCCTCGGTCACAGACGCTTGCAAAACAGAAGGTTCTATTTTTAATAGAGTTTGACCTTGTTTGACCTGTGAATTAAAATCAACAAATATATCTTCGATTGTACCAGACACTTGGGAACCAACACTGACCGTATTTAACGGTCTTATTTCTCCGGTGGCACTGACCACTTGTTCTAAATCGCCGCGTTTGATATCAACCGTCACAAAATTTCCCTTGGTATTTGCCTTTTTTGTTGATCCACCAAAAAACACAAATCCACATATCGCAATAATGATAATCACCAAAGACCACCATTTATGGCGAAACGGCCACCCGAGTATATTTTTTATTTTATTTAACATTTATCTCTCCGTCCAATCCGCTTTCTATATCGCCAATCGCCAAAGCGACCGCCGCACGTTTAATATACAAATCGTATTTTGCCGCATTGTTTTGATTGCGTGCATCAATTAAATCACTTTGCGCCTGTTGCCAATCAAGCATTGTACTGCGACCAACTTTATACATGCCGGATGTCACGCGTTCGTTTTCCGTTGCGGATTTCAGCAAAGTATCCGTTTGTTCCAAAACTGTTTTTGCAGTTTTATAATTTTGATATGCCGTAAATACATCCATCATCGCATTGTTTTTTACCGCACGTTCTGTTTCGGTCGCACTGTCATAATTCGCCGCCGCCGCACGCACATTATACATATTTGCAAACCCCGCAAATATCGGCATAGATACAGACACACCAATACGACCACCGGCACGTTCATGCATATGTTCAAACAAACCACCCATAGATTTGGCATCCATATTAACATTGGCCGTCACAGATACCGACGGTAAATTTTTCAAAAACGCCGTATTACGACGATGCCATGCCGCATCTTTGTTTGCGGTTGCTTTTAATAAATCAGGCCGTTTTTTGCGTGCAACATCCAATAACTTTTCAATATCTTCGCTTTCAGCATCACTGCCAAATGTAGATGGCATATCGGCTATTGTGATTTCTTGGTTTGCCGGAAATGATAATTTCGTAAGCAGTGTTCCCTTTGTGATTTCACGATTATTTTTTGCGCGTTCCAATTTTAATTGCGCCGATGCCAGTGTTGTTTCCGCCTTGTACACATCAGCCTTGGCCACAGCACCCGCTTTGAATTTTTTATCCGCGGTATCTTTGGCGGTTTGTGCAACCTTTAACGCAGATTCCGCCGCCGTCACATCGGCATTTGCATTTAACAATTCATAATATGCACCAATCACAGAATAAATATAATTTTGAATTGTTTCATCATAATCAAACCCCGCCGCACGATATGTCGCCAACTGTGTTGCAAAATCACTGGACCGGCGACCAAAATCAAAAATCAAATAAGATGCAGACAACGAACCACTGTAATCCCAATCATCATGAACACGATGAGCGCGTGCGGAACCCCCAGAAAAATCAACCTTTGGCAAATATGAAGAATACGCAGAATTTTTTGTAAAATGCGCAGAACGATATGACGCGTATGCCGCCGCCGTTTGTGGATTACGACACAGACCAAAATTTACAACCTGGGGCAGGGTCAATACCGTATCCGGCACATTGCGCAAAGTCGCACAATCATCAGTTGCAAATGCAATTCCCGGCACAAATACAAAAAACATCCATAATTTTTTCATTAAAACACTCTCTCTGCAATCTTTTGAATTATAAAGATTTTATAATGGCTGTGCAATAAAAAACACACCCAAAAGATGCTGTATATTTTCAAAACTTTTATGTTGCAAAGGATGTTTTTTTTGTTTAATATGCAAGCACAGAAAAGGCCAGGTGGCAGAGTGGTTATGCAGAGGACTGCAAATCCTTGTATGCCGGTTCGATTCCGACCCTGGCCTCCAAACAAATTCCACTATGATTGAAAGCCTTACATTAACAGATTTTCGCAATCACAAAGTATCCCGCATAGATGTTCATGGGGCAAAAAACATTATAATCATTGGCGAAAATGGTGCCGGAAAAACCGCAATCTTGGAAGCATTATCCATGCTTTCAGGCGACCGCGGTATGCGTGGCGCCGACATGAACGATATTGCGTGTTTTACCGGTTCAGGTGGATTTTCGGCTTTTTGTGAAACAATTTATGGGGATTCTTTGTGTGTGTATTTTAATCATGGCGACAGTAATCGGCGTGCAAAAATAAACAATGATACGGCAACTTTAAATGAATTGGGGCGAATAATGCGCATCGTTTGGATTTCCCCACGCGAAGACCGTTTGTTCGTTGATTCATCGGCAGACCGACGGGCTTTCTTTGATAGATTGGCAAGTAATTTTGACAGCAACCACAGTGGGCGCACCGCTAAATTTTCCAAAATTTTAACAGAACGCGCGTTTGCATTAAAAAATGGCGCAGATTCAAATTGGATTTCCGCATTAGATGACCAATTGGCGGCGGTTGCGGTTGCGGTTGCGGCGGCACGCGTTCAATATGCCGGCGAAGTGAACTATTTTTTGAAAAATTTTAGCGTGACCGTTGATGGATATTTGGAAAAAATGATAATTTCTGGGGGGGCGGCCACGATGGTTGAACGCGAATACAGGAATTATTTGGCGCAAAATCGCGAATTGGTTGGCGATAAAATGGTGTTGGACGGTCCGCACAAATCTGATTTTGGCATGTTTAACAATGAATTGAATTTGCCGGTAAGGCTTACCAGTACAGGACAACAAAAATCTGCATTATTTGATTTGATTTTGGCGCATACGAATTTATTGCACACGAAAACAAATCACGATTGTATTGTTTTGTTTGATGAAGCCGCGGCACACTTGGACACCGCCACACGTGCAAAAATATTCAGTTCATTGGATAAAACACATACCCAGGTTTGGGCGACAGGTTTAGACAAAGATTCTTTTATTGATGTTCCAAATGCTGTAATTGTTTCTTGCCATGATGGCAAAATCCGTTCTATACTATACCCGAAAGAAGAAAAAAATGGCACAAATTGATTATCAACTTTTATTGGATAATGCACTGAAATCCGTTGTAAAAGACGCTTTGATTTATGCACAAATAAATGGATTGGGGGACGGTTCGCATTTCTTTATAACTTTTAAAACACGCGACCCGGGGGTTCAATTACCCGATTTTTTACGAATGCGATATCCAGACATTATGACAATTGTGTTGCAATATTCTTATAATAATTTGCATGTGTCGGATAAAGAATTTGGTGTTCAATTGACTTTTGATGGTCGTCCATTTTTTATTCGTGTTCCTTTTTCTGCATTGGTTGAATTCAAAGACCCATCGGTTGATTTTATTTTAACATTTCATCCAAAAAATCAAACTGAATCTGCGGATAATGATATGGAATTACCTTTGGACGGTGAAAAAAATTCTGTCCCGGACGAAGGCAGGGTTGTTTCATTGGACGAATTTAGAAAACGAAGAAATAGTTAAAAAAAACCGGCAAATTTATCGCAACGCGATAAAACGAAGACGGATGCCTATTTTTACTTATTGAAAATTTCGCCACGAAAATCTTCATCGCCAACAAAGTTGTATGTGCAACGATATGTGCAAAGTTTTGAACATTCCGCCGTATTTTTAAATTCACCGCGATAAATCCATTTTGTTGGCGTTGTTTTATGTATGTCGTTTGTTGTTGCCAATATTTTGCACCAACAATTTTTACCAAGCATTTCTGCCGCATTCATTATTGTTTGTTCTTGGGTGTTTTGATTGCATGTACTGGTTCCCAACACCTCTGTATCAATATCATTAAAAACGCGCCAATCGCCCGGATTTAATGCAGAAGCATTATTTTTTGTCGAACCGTCCAAATCATAATATCCAGTATTAAAATTTGACCAATCTATACCCGTATCATCATCATACACCGGCACCAACCAATATTCATCTATGTGTGGTTCGCCCGCAAACAGTGGCGCGATAACAGATAAAAACAATAAAGGTGTGATAAACTTTTTCATCATAATTTATATTATATCATAAAAAAACAAATAAAAAAAGGGGCATATAGCCCCAATATTTTTATGTTTGAAATCCATTATAATTCTGCACGAACCTCTTGAACTTCATAACATTCAACCCGGTCGCCTTCTTTAAGGTCGTTGTACTTATCAAAACTCATACCGAATTCGACACCACCGGATACTTCTTTGACTTCGTTCTTTTCACGACGCAATTCACCGATTTTACCGTCATAGATAACAACATTGTTACGCAATAATCGCACAAAGGCATCTTTTTTAATCACACCTTCGGTCATGCGACAACCCGCAACACGCGTTCCTTTACCAACAGTGAACAATGCAATAACATCGGCATAACCGATAAAGTTTTCTTTGCGAACAGGTGCCAATTTACCAGACAAAATTTCTTTGATTTCATCTGTAATACGATACACAACACTATGATAACGGATATCAACACCACCCGCGCGTGCCATATCACGAACCGCCGCATCCGCACGAACATTAAATGCAATAATGACCGCGCCCGATGCAGTGGCAAGACGTATATCGCCTTCGGTAATTTGACCAACCCCAGATGACAAAATATCAACCGCGGCTTTGTCAGAATTTATTCCGCGCAACATGTCGGTTATCGCTTCGACAGAACCTTGGACATCGGCACGCAAAATAATTGGCAAAGTCAATTTTTTAGATTCATCACGCGCCGCAAACAAATCTTGCAACGATGACCGTTTAACCGCGTTTGCTTTATCTTTGGCCTGTTGTACGCGATACGCGGCAACTTCACGAGTTTGCGCCTCGGTTTCCATAACCCGCAATTCATCACCCGCAGATGGCACCGCATCCAAACCCAACACCATAACCGGTTGACCAGGACGCACAGATTTAACCCGTTCGCCAAATGAATTAATTAAACCACGAACACGACCAAATGTTTCACCAACAACAAATACATCACCAATTTTCAATGTTCCTTGGCGAATAATCATTGTTGCAACCGCCCCAAGACCGCGTTCCATTTTTGCCTCTACAACATTAGCAACCGCAGGCATATCGGCATCGGCCTTTAAATCCATCATTGCGGCCTGTAATAAAATCGCTTCTTCTAATTTATCCAAATTAGTTCTTTTTTTGGCAGAAATTTCAACACATTGAATATCACCACCCATGGATTCAACCTGGACCTCTTGTTGCAATAAATCGATTTTAACTTTTTCTGGATTAGCCTCTGGCAAATCGCATTTATTGATTGCAACGATAAAAGGTACCTTGGCCGCACGAATATGATTTATTGCCTCTATGGTTTGGGGCATAATTGAATCATTTGCCGCAACAACCAAAACCACGATATCCGCCATTTGCGCACCACGCGCACGCATGGCCGTAAATGTTTCGTGTCCCGGTGTATCCAAGAAAGTTATAATCACCCCAGATGCAGTTTTTACTTCGTATGAAGAAATATGCTGTGTGATTCCACCGGCTTCGCCTGCGGCAACATTTGCATTGCGAAATGCGTCCAGAAGTGATGTTTTTCCATGGTCAACATGTCCCACAACGGTCACAATTGGTGCACGCGGAGTTAAATTTTCTGGGTTTGGTTCGCGTTCCAATTGATCGGCATATGGTTTGACAACAACGCGTTTTACCGTTGCGCCAAATTCACCAGCAATCAATTCCGCCGTATCGGCATCAATCGATTGATTGACAGACACCATCATACCCATTTCCATCAATTTTTTGATAACATTGCCAACCTTTTCAGCCAACGCATTTGCCAAATCTTTGACAACAATTGTTTCGCCCAAATTCACAACATGTTCAACCTTTTGTGGTGCCGAAAACACCGCACGTGCTTTTTCACGAAAACGTTTTAATGACGCTTCGCTGCGGCGACGATTTGCACCACGCAATTCAATACCGTCATCATCATCGTCATCACCGCCCATAATAATATCGTGGATAGAAATCTTGCCAGATTTTTTGAAATCTTTTTTGAAAGATTTGTTATTACCACGCGGTTTTGATTCTTCATCATCATTATCCAAACGATTTGATTTTTGATGATTTGAGAACTGTTGTTTTTTTGTACCACGTTCCGGTGCCACAACTTCTTGCACAGGTGCGGCATCAGCATCAGTATCAGCCACATCACGAGCATTTAGTTGGTTTTTAACCTGTTCATATTCGGCGGCTTCACGCGCAATTTCAGCCTCACGCGCGGCACGCGCAGCCTCTTCGGCGGCTTTGCGCTTTTTTTGTTCTTCTTCGCGGGCACGCGCAGCCTCGAGCACAGCACGCAATTTTTCATCGGCGGCATTGTGTTGAACCACAGGTTTTGCCGGTTCATCGCGTAATTCCTGGCTGCCGGGGGCAACAATACGGCGACGACGTTCAACAAAAACAGCATCGCCTTTTTTGCTTTGGACCGCGCCCAATGTTACAGATTTTCCAAGTGTTAATGTTGCCATTAAATTTATTCCTTTGTATTAAAGATTAATCTTCCTTGATATCGTATGCCAATTCACGCGCCTTCATAATTACACGACCCGCAAGGTGCAATGACATTGTGTCTTCGCCCAAAATTTCAACCAATTCATCCGCAGATAAATCAGCCAAATCAGTCAAAGTTTTAATGCCGGCCGCACCCAATTTCATAATGATTGGGCGTTGAACAAACGAAAAGTTTAACAAATCATCTGTCATACCTTGTTGATGACCTTGTTCAATATAATCTTGTTCTTGTTTGTTCAAATAATCCTTGGCGCGTTTTTGTAATTCAGCCGCCAATTCCGCATTAAAGCTTTCGATTGATTCCAATTCATGAATATCAACAAATGCGATTTCTTCGATTGTGCGGAAACCTTCGTTAATAAGGATTTGTGCAATCATTTCATCGACATCCAATCCACGAATAAACAATTCTGTTTTTTCTTTGGCCTCTTTGGCGCGACGTTCTTGTTCTTCTTCTTCGCTTAATACATCGATTTCCCAACCCGTCAATTGAGAAGCAAGGCGAACATTTTGACCACGACGACCAATTGCCAAAGATTGTTGGTCTGGATTTACAACAATTGCCGCCCTGTGATTATCTTCATCAATAATGATTTTTGCAACTTTGGCCGGTTGCATAGCATTTACGATAAATACAGCCGGATCTTCGGAATACAAAATAACATCAATTTTTTCACCATGACATTCATTGATAACCGGTTGAATACGGGTACCTTTGATACCAACCGTCATACCGACCGCATCCACAGATGGGTCATTTGTTTCAACCGCAATTTTCGCATGTGAACCCGGTGCACGTGATACAGATTTAATTTTGATAATACCTTCGTAAATTTCAGGTACTTCTTGGACAAACAATTTTTCCATAAACATTGGATGTGTACGGGTTAAAAAGATTTGTGGACCTGTATTTGAACGTTCAACATCCATGACCAAGGCACGA
The DNA here is from genome assembly GCA_017534945.1 of Alphaproteobacteria bacterium. Lineage (GTDB taxonomy): Bacteria > Pseudomonadota > Alphaproteobacteria > Rs-D84 > Rs-D84 > Enterousia. The sequence goes on from JAFXVB010000024.1 coordinate 89,430, forward strand.
ACACGATCGCCAACCGCCAAACGTTCACCCGGAATAAGTTCTGTATTTTTAATATAACCTTCGGCTTTGCCGTTAATATCAACATAAACATTACCAAATTCAAGCCGTTTAACAACACCGTTCACGATTGTTCCAACTTCGTCTTTGAATTCTTCGTATTGATGTCCTTTTTCAGCATCGCGCACACGACCAATCATGATTTGACGCGCAGTTTGAAACGCAACACGACCAAATTCTGGTTCTGGTAATGGGTCAGCAACAACATCACCAACCTTTGCATTTTCGTCATATTTTTTTGCCGCCGCAACCGTCAACATTGTATTTGGGTCATATTCATCGCCCTTTGATTCAGGGGATTCGATAACTTCAAACAAACGTTGTGTGTGGATTGCGCCATTTTTACGGTCAATAGATGCCGTAATATTAAATTCTTCGCCATATTTATGTTTTGCAATCTTGGCAATCGCAATTTCCAAAGATTCGAAAACAATTTCTTTATCAATGTTTTTTTCTTCGGCCAAAGATTTAATACCTTCTAATAAATCCTGACGCGGCATAGACACAAATGCCATTTCTTTACTCCTGTTGTTATTGTTATTTTTATTAAAAGGGCGGGGTTTTCACCCCGCCCTTAAAAAACTATTTTTTTTAAGAACATTTGTATTATGACATGCTTTTTTTGAATTGCAAGAAAAATATAAATATATTTGACGGTTCGCCTTTTGGGCTCTATACTGTGCCATATGAGGATTATAAACAGATATTTTTCAAAGCAATTAGTTGCCATATTTATTATGCTGCTGATGATTTTGACAGGATTGGCATGGACTATGCAGATTATGTCCATGATGAAATTCCTTATTAATTATGGTGTAAATTTTGGCAGTTTTATTGGTTTGACCGCTTTATTGATTCCATTTATTATTTCCATCATCGTTCCATTTGTCACTTTTATTGCAATTATATTTGTGTATAACAAAACAATCGCAGATAACGAAGTATCTGTGATGATGGCATCTGGGTTATCACCATGGCAATTGGCAAAACCGGCAATTCGGTTTGCGGCGATTTTAACCGCACTGAATTTGGTTTTGAATTTGTGGGTTGTGCCGATAAGTCAAAATCGTTTCTATGATACACAATGGAATTTGCGTTATGGTTTGGCGCATTTGAAATTACAAGAATCTGCATTTACAAATTTATCAAACGGGTTGGTTGTGTATGTTGACAAAGTATCCGGTCATGATATGTCCCAGGTTATGCTTTCCGATGCGCGCAACCCAAAAACAGAAATGGTTATTTTCGCAGAAACAGGTAAATTAGTGACCACACCGCGCGGATTGTCTATTGTTATGGAAAATGGTTCGTTGCAGGCGCGTAATGATTCTGTGGTGACGGGGACATTTGATACATTTGATATGGATTTAAATGTTGCAACGCGCGAAAATTCGGGTTCTTTCCGCGTACGCCGGATTTCTTCGGTTGAATTGTTAAAATATGTTGATGAAACAGACAATATCCCGAAATATAAACGCATGGTATTAAATGAATTGAGTAATCGAACTTTGATGCCGTTTATGAATTTAATTTTGGCAATCGTTTGTTCAACGATATTGTTAAAAACATCTGTTTTACGCCGCCGCGCCAGTTTTTCACCCGCAATGGCGGTATTGGCGATGGCATTGATTATGACATTATATATGACATCTGCAAACATGTTGGATTCTTGGGGTGATTTTTATATGTTGGCGGGTGGTATATTTGTATTGTTGGGGGCATCTTTGATGATATTGCATAAAAAATGAAAAAGTTAGTTGGTGCCGTTTCTTTATTTAGTTTTATGTATTGCGCATGTTCATATGCGTTGCCGGGTGCCGTTGATATGGACGGTCCAAAAACAATTACCGCCGACAAAATTGAATATAATGTCAAAGATGCAAAAATTGAAACACGCGGCAACACAACAATTACAAATGAATCTGGGCAAACATTAAAACTTACCGATTCTTCTTTTGGTGAAAAGGGTACCCAAATCGATGGCAAAGATGTTGAATTGTGGTTGGGAAATCATGTGTATATAAGTGCGAAATCTGTGGTGCGTGATGGCGATATAACAACGGCGCGGGACGCTGTATTTACCGCATGCGACGGATGCGATTCTTTTGGAAATGCGTGGGAAATTTCCGCCACGACAATACGACATGATTTGGCCGAACGAAATTTATATTTTCATAATCCAATTTTATGGATGTATAATTTGCCTGTATTTTATTTTCCGTATTATACAATGCCGGACCCGGGTGTTAAATATCGCACAGGATTATTGATGCCAGATTTAAGTTCTACAAACAATATGGGAACGCAAATCAATTTGCCGTTATATATTTCCTTTTCTGAATATCATGATGCAACATTAACATTATCTTATTTAACGGCTGAAAACCCAATGATACAATTGGAACACCGGTTAAATGCTACGCACTCTCAATTCCGCACACGCGGGTCATATACACATAATAAAGAGGGCGAAAATCGTTGGCATATTTTCAATAATGATATTGTCGAATTGGGTGAATATGCACGCGCAACCGTTCAATTAGAACGCGTTTCTGATAAAACATATTTGCAAAAATATGGTTTTTATAATGACCAACCATATTTGGATTCTGGGGCAACATTGGAATTATTCGGGCAATCTGGATATATTGTTGCGGACACACATATCTTTCAGGAACTGCGCGAGGCCGGACGGACAGAGGCAACCGCAAATGGGAATATTTTACCAAACATACGCGGCGTTTATCAAAGCGCACCGATATATCGTGAAACATATGCGTTGTTTTCCAGTGATATTTTGGCGGTTGACGGTCGCGACAATACATCTATGCAACGCGTTATTGGCGATGCGCGGATTATATCCCCATGGACATTATGGGGCGGAAATAGAATAACACTGGGGGTGGATGCGCGGTACGATGTTTATAATTTTCAAAATTATGATTTGATTGAAAATCCAGAATTTACCGGTGTCGAAAACAGATTTTTACCCAGTGGTTATATAGAGTGGGGATTGCCTTTGTTCCGTCCGGGTGAAAATTGGACACAAGTTATCGAACCGCGCGCACGTTTAACTTTGATGCAACACACACACACCAAAGAATTGTTCGCATTAAATAATGATTCTGCGGGTGCATTGTTGTCGGATGTGACATTGTTTTCTAATAATCGCTTTGCCGGTTATGATTTATGGGAAAACGGAAATTTTGCCGATTATGGTATGCGATGGGCAACATACAGCAGTAATGGTAAATCAGCAGAAATCTTTTTAGGTCAAAGTTATGATTTAACCGAACATACCGATATTGACCCCAACAGCGGATTCCACAAAGGCGCATCTGATTATGTTGGTCGTGTGGCTTTGGATAATGGTTCTTGGTTGGGATTAACTTCGCGTTTCCGCATAGACAGGGACTCATTTGAATTGCGCCATATAGAAACAGACGGACGCATCGGGACAAGTCGTAATTATATTTATATCGGGCATATTTGGTCTGAACAATTACAAGAATTATTCTTGGGTCAAGATATAAATGAAACATCCGGGGGTTTTCGTGTTCAATTGACCGGGCGATTGTCTTTGATATTTAATGCAATCTATAATAATACATATCATCAATTCCAAAGACATGCCGGTGAATTGTATTATAAACACCCATGTTATTTCTTGTCTTTGGGATATCATCGCGATTACGCAATACGCGAAGATTATGCTGGGAACACAACTTTCCAGTTCAGGTTTGGTTTGGATTATTAAAAGGACCCACTTCGCCAAGGCTTTGTGGGACAAGGAGGAAAAATGAAAAAGTATATTGTTGCATTATTTGCTTTGTTTTGTTTGCCGGCATACGCCACAACAGTTGTTGCGACTGTGAACGGTCGCACCATAACCGATGACGATATTACAGCACGCGTAAAATTGATGTCTTATCAGGGAAAAGTTTCCACCGATAATCGCCGGGTGGCATTACAAAATATGATTGATGATGTTGTTAAAATGAACTATGCATCAAATTTTGGAATCAATCCAACCGATAAAGATATTGATAATGAATTAAAGCATATGGGATTACCGGCATTAACTGAAAACGAAAAAAACATTGCACGCGATGCGGTGCGTGCAAATGTTGCATGGCAAATTGTTGTGGCACGAACTGTATTGCCAATGGTCGATATAAACGATACTGATATTGCTAATGAAAAAGCAGAATTGGCGCGGGAACGCGGATTACCAATTGAAATGACTATGGTGCGATTGATTGATATTCCACAAAGCATTTATGAAAAACTGACCACACCAAAAAATTGCGATGATGCAATAAAAATGGCAGAAAATTTTGGTGGTGCACCACAAAAATTTACCGCAATACAATATGAATTGTCGCCAGATGTCCGTAATGTAATTGCAGATTTGCCAATTCTTACATGGTCAAAACCTGTCAATTCTTCTGTGTTTTTGGTGTGTAATACAAAAAAGACCAAAGAATATGGAAATTTGGATAAATTCATTAAACAAAACGCCGAATATAAACAGGCAATGACAATGGCAGAACAACAATTAAAACAATTGCGGCGGCGCGCTGTTGTTGTTATCAAGGATAATCGGTATAAATTATGAAAACAATTTTATTTTCTTTACCAGATGCAGAATTGCAAAAATTCATGATGGATTTGGGCGAACCAAAATTTCGCGCGGCCCAGGTTCGTGATTGGATGCAACGCGGGGCGCCTGATGCAGCATCGATGAAAAATTTGCCAATGGCGTTGCGTGAAAAACTTGATGATGTTGCGCAAACTTTACCAGTAAAAATTGTTAAAAAATTACAATCAGCAGATGGCGAGACAACTAAATTTTTGTTGGAATTAAATGACCATGAACAAATAGAGTGTGTTTTAATGCGAACGACATACGGAAATTCTGTGTGTGTCAGTTCCCAGGCCGGATGCGCCATGGGATGTAAATTTTGTGCCAGCACACTGCTTGGGTTAAAACGCAATTTGACAGTCGATGAAATTTTTTCACAAATTTTGGTTGCACAATGGGAATTACGAAATGGCGATATAAAAATTCGCCCAAACGGTGATGCAAACAACAATGATGTGTCGCATATTGTCGTTATGGGAACCGGTGAACCATTACAAAATACAGAAAATGTTATCGGTTTTTTAGAACGCGCAAATCGCGATATGAACATTTCTTGGCGGCGAATTACCGTATCTACATGCGGAATTGTACCGGGAATTTATGATTTAATAAAATGGGGGCGGCCAATAAATTTGGCAATTTCATTACATGCACCAACGGACGAATTGCGTTCTAAAATTATGCCCATCAACAATAAATATAAAATCGCAGAAGTGTTGACGGCGGCTGACGAATTTACAAAACTGCATAATCGACAATTGATGATTGAATATATTTTGTTGGCTAAGTGCAATGAATCTGGGGAAAATCAGTTATATAATTGTACACCAGAATATGCGGAAAGTTTATCTAAATTATTGGCGGGTAAAAATTGCATGGTGAATTTAATTCCATGGAACGCGGTTGATGAACGCGATTTTGCATCACCATCGGGTAATGCCGTACATCGTTTCCAAGATATTTTAATTAAAAACAACATTCATTGTCGCATACGGCGAGAGAGGGGGACCGACATAGGTTCTGCGTGTGGGCAATTGCGATTGAATAACAAAAAGGACTAGTTATGAATTTGAAATATATTACATGTTCTGACCCACGAAATTATAATGCTATATATGAATTATTTGATTTGTGGGATATTGACCCCCGCGTTGAAATTGCGGTGCAAATGCACCCTGGGAAAGTTTCACCTGGTACAGAAAGATATAATTGGATAAAAGATTTGTTTCATGCTTTATACGGGTACGATGAAAACCTGGCCATTCATGTAAATAATGATTGGTGTGATGAAATTTGTAATGGGAAAATCCCGGATGCATTAAGAACATTTTTTAATGCAACAAATGATCATTGCAAACCTATTGTTAAACGTATTCAATTAAATATGCCACAAAAAACGGCTGAAAATTTTGATGCACAAAAATTGAAAAAAGTGATTGATTATTATAATGAATATCACGATAAACAATTTATTATTCAATATAATGTACGCACAAAAAATGCGGTGGAACAATTGCATAAAGCAGGTGCAAAATTTCAATTATTATTTGATGCATCCGGTGGTCGTGGTAAATTACCTGGTGCGTGGCAATCGCCTGTATATCCAATATTTCACCAACAGGGGTATTCTGGTGGATTAAATCCTGAAAACATATCTGAAAATTTGGATAAAATTTCAAATGTTGCTGGTGTTTTCCCAATATGGACCGATGCCGAAGGCGGATTAAAACGTGATGATAAATTTGATGTAAATCGCGCAAAGCAATATATTCAAAATGCTTTGGCATGGGAACAAAAACACAGATAAAAAATATCTGGATTTAATTTTTGTTTTACACCAAAATACAGACAAGGAAAGGAGAGTTGTTTCATGAAAAAAGTATCTGTATTATATGTTGCAATTATTGCGTTGGGTTTGTTATTTGTGGGATTTTTCCCGGGGTATTATTATTATAAATCAAAGTTTAATTATAATGCTGTCACCGTCAAAGGTTTGGCAGAACAAGATGTAGAGGCCGATTTGGCAATTTGGGAAATTAAATTTGTCGCAACCGGTAATGATTTGGTTAAAACAAAGGATAATTTAGAAAAACAAACTGTGGCTGTGTTGGAATTTTTGATGGAAAACGGATTTTCAAATGATGAAATTGAAATGGGCGGCACAGAAACAAACGATTTAATGGCAAACCCATATCGCGGAAATGAAGATATTAAATCGCGCTTTATTTTGACACGCACTTTGACCGTTCGTTCAAACCAAGTGCATAATGTCGCAGAAACATATACAAAAACCGGGGATTTGATAAACGCAGGTGTCGTGTTTGAAAATCGTTATGATTCACCTATTTCTTATATATTCACAAAGTTGAACGATATCAAACCACAAATGTTGGAATTGGCGACAAAAAATGCGCGAATATCGGCTTTGGAATTTGCAAAATCCAGCGATTCAACGGTTGGTAAAATACATACCGCAAACCAGGGTGTATTTTCAATATTGCCACGCGATAATGCAAATGCCCCAGAATCACAACAGATAAACAAAAAAGTTCGTGTCGTTGCCACAATTGAATATTTCTTGGAATAATCCGCGAATACACCACGAAATTTTTATTTGCAATCGGGATTTTTGCTGTTATAATACCTTCGCTTTGGGTGGTTAGCTCAGTTGGCTAGAGCGTCACGTTGACATCGTGGAGGTCGTTGGTTCGAGCCCAATACCACCCACCAC
>JAFXVB010000025.1 GCA_017534945.1 Alphaproteobacteria bacterium
CGGATGGGAATATACAATCTGGTCGCCCGCCCCATAAAATTCAACCCCACCAAAACGGTGGGGTTAAATTTTATCTGGTAGGGTGCAGATGAGAACTGGCGAAGCCAAGTTCGACTATGAGTAAGCGAGAACGAGCATTGCGAAGTTCGAGTGCTAACGAATGCCGCGCAGGGCACAGCCCGAGCGAATACGAAAATACACAATTAGAAAAATATTAAAAAATTGAAGTTTACGAAATTTTTTTAATTTTTATTATTGTGTATCGAGGAAAAGGTCGCCCGCCCCATAAAGTTTTTCCCCACGAAAAGTGGGGGTATTTTTATCAAACCAATTTCCGATAATATTCAGAATGTTTTATCCTGTTTGTTCGTCAGATAGATAAAAACGCCCACACACATTTTATTGTAAAATTGAATCAAACGATTGACTTAAATAAAACATAATGATATTATATGCTGGTCTAATAAATGGAAAGGGTTTAATAAAATGAAACTGATAAAAAAAGACAGATTGCAATACGGTTTATGCGATGTTAATGCAAACATATCTATGCTGGGGGCATTTCAGTTAATAGAAAACGCGAGTACCGAAATGATGGGGATACTAAAACTTGATGGTGAAACCTGTTTACGTGAATATGGCGGGATGTGGGTATATGTCCGCAATCGTATTGAATTTCGCGAAAAAATGCACTGGCTGGACGAATATACGATTGAATCTTATATATCTTCAATTGGTGGTGCAAAATTGAAAATAGACACAATTATAAAAACTAATGGAAAAATTGCGGTTGCATCACGTGCAGAATTGTGTGCACTAGACAAAGAAACCGGTAAAATTCGTCGCACAGCCACAGTTGGTATCAATGAAAAAATTATCGCGGAACCAACAGAAACAGATGTAGTATTTGAAGGATTTAATTATCCCTTGTCTAAATTGATTGATACTGTTGTTATACGCAGTTCTGATATTGATTTTAATAAACACACCAACAATATTGCCTATGTAAAATATATCTGCAATCAATATAATACACCGGAACGTGCCAAAATACCTATTACGGCAATTGAAATTCAATATGTAAATCAAACATTTGAAGGCGATACATTGGAAATTTATCGTTGTCAGGATAACGTGTTTTCTATTCAAAGTAACGGCAAAACAATTGTTAATTGCATAATCAATATCTGATGTGTTTTGCCAAAATATTGACTTTGCATGATGATAGTATAATAATCAGCAGTAAGAAAGGTTTTTACATGACATCAACAAAAGAAAAATTGCTAGTAAGTGCAACACAAATGTTTGCAGAGCATGGATTTGATGGTGTGTCTACGCGTGATTTGGTGGCTATATCCATGGTAAACCTGTGTTCTATCAATTATTATTTTGGTTCCAAAAAAAAATTATACGATGCGGTTATTGATAATATTGTGGATAATATCAAGGAAAACCTTATTACGAAAATAGATGAATATAAATCTCAAAATATCCCAGCCACAGATAAAATAACTTTTATAATCAGTGAATTTTTTGATTATTTGTTTTCGAACAAAATATCAAATTCGATGGTTATGATTTTATTTCGTGAATTGTTAAACACAAATACTGGCGAAGATAGAATATATAATGAAGTAATGGAACCCATGAAACAAAGTTTTGTAAATTTGATAATCGATGCAACCGGTACTGATAAACAAACAGCATATATCACAGCCCAATGCCTTTTCAGTCATCCTATATCTTTTCGATTGTTGCAAAACAAAGAAAAGTATTCTCAAAACTTTTTACAAAAAACGAAACAGCAGTTGGTTGAAAATTGCAAAATACTGTTGAAACCCCTGAAAGCCTAAAAGGCAAATTATCAGGATACAATTACGTTATTTGTTTTTTTATAAACTAGGTCAGTTTATATGACATTTCTATTAAATTTTGTATATTTTTTAACGGTATTGTTCCGTCCAATAATACTGTAATCCAATGATTTTTATTCATATGATACGCTGGTAAAACACCCCTTACACCACGAAAGAATTCTGCATCATTTGTTTTCAAATTTATAATATCAACATCACCATCACCGGACAGTTTTAATATACTACGCGGAACAGTTCCTATTAATGCAAACCATTTGTTATTGTTGTGGTGCCGAAAAATACAATATGTTGGATAACGCTTCCACAGATATTCCGGGGAAGCGTTATATTTATTATTTATAAATTTTATAATTTTTTGTTTCATTGCATTTGTTCGTTTGCCCAATTTTTCAATTCTTGTGCGGAAACATTTGTTGAAAAACGTTTACCACCCAGGACTTTTGCCTCTGGTGCCAATGCTTGTAAATTTGCTCCATATTCGCCGATACCGCTGCTGCCGGATGTGACAAACGGTATAACGGTTTTGCCGGCAAAATCATAACTTTCAATAAAAGTATCGATTATCGACGGTTCACGTCCCCACCAAATTGGTGAACCAATAAATACAATTTTGTATTGTGACATATCATCGATTTTTGATGCGATTGCCGGTCTGGAACTTTTATCACCCATTTCGACCGAAGAACGACTATTGTCATTTTGCCAATTTAAATCATCGGGTGTATACGGTTGTTCCGGAACAATTTCGAATAAATCGGCGCCGATTGCCGTTGCAAGTGTCGTCGCCACAGATTTTGTGTTTCCTGTGGCACTGAAATATGCAACCAATATTTTATCATTTTTCATATTTGTTTCCTCTGCTTTTGCGTTTGTAAATATTGCACATGCCAACATTAAAACAGATAATAATTTTTTCATATTATCACCTTTTTATTTCAAATTAGTCTTAAAGAACTGTTCCAGTTTATCAAATGGTATTTTTTCCATATTGTCATATAAATCAACATGACTTGCACCTGGGATAATCATCAGTTCTTTATTATCACCCTTTAATTTTGCAAATGCACCTTCACTGAAATAACGGCTGTGTGCTTTTTCGCCATGTATCAATAACACAGGTGTGCGGATTTCATCGGCATACTGCAAAATCGGCATATTTATAAATGACAAAGAACTTGTTTTATTCCAACCGCCGTTTGAATTCAAAGAACGTTTATGATAACCACGTGGTGTTTTGTAATACGCATAATAATCTTTGATAAATTGCGGCGCATCATTTGGTAATGGGTCAACCACACCACCCGCCAATTCATATTTACCATTTTTATAATCAATTGTGCGTTGGTTATTCATTGCAACTTTGTTTGCGTATCTGGAATCTGGGTTGTCATCAACATCGTCATAACCTTTGGCAGAAATGCGTGTCATATCATACATTGTTGATGCAACCGTTGCCTTGATACGCGTATCCATTGCAGCGGCATTTATTGCCATACCGCCCCAACCACAAATACCGATAATACCGATTTTGTCTGCATCAACATCAGCGCGATTGCTTAAATAATCAACCGCCGCAGAAAAATCCTCTGTATTTATATCTGGGGACGCAACATAACGAACTTTGCCACCACTTTCGCCAGTAAACGATGGATCAAATGCCAATGTAATAAACCCGCGTGCCGCCATTTCTTGGGCATACAGTCCTGACGATTGTTCTTTAACCGCACCAAAAGGCCCAGATATCGCAATTGCAGGCATTTTATCAGCAGTTTTATTTTTAGGCATATATAAATCACCGGTAAGTTCTATTCCATAACGATTATGAAAATGTACTTTTTGTGTGATAACATTTGGATTTTTTGGAAATACATTATCCCATTTATTGCCAGAAAACATAAAGTATCCAGCAATTCCAAGTACGATGATTGTGAATAAAATTGCCCATTTCATTTTTGACTCCTTTCGTTTGAAAAGCATACAAAATATACATTTTTTTCGCAATAAAAAAAAAACGCCCAAATGGGCGATTTTTTCACATTTCCATTTCTTTTGATGCAATTATTTGTGATGTTTTTGCGCTCTTTTTATTATTCACCTTTATTGTGCCAGATTTGAATTTATCATTTTTTTTGTATTCTACAGGAGGTTTTGGTTCAAATCTTTTGCCTGTATCATCAAAAAAATAAGTCTTACCATTTATGTTGTCATACACACGATATACACTTGGGGATAATTCTTCTATCGGCATAGGTTTCGCAATTTCAATAGTACCATAAACAAGAGCGAGATTTATAGCATCTTTATTTTTCGTTATAAGTTTTCCTAAATCGCTATCAATTGGGAATACATAATCGGTTTCTTTTTTAGCGTTTTTTTCTGCTTTATATGTGACAGCATTTCCTACTCTAATTTCCCTAAAACGTGGTTGTTGATCTACACGTAATAACACATGTGTTTTTGGATAAGATATACGGTTTTCATCATCCAAAAATTTATATCCCAACGATTTACCATCGGCATCCCAATATTGCTCTATCCTAACAGTACTATGGGTGTGATGTCCATGTGCAAAAGGATATTGGACGGCATATTCGCATACGTATGCAACACCATCAAGTGGTGGATTTACAACATAAATAGTATTTTCATTGTAATCATTGTGTGTTTTTATAAATTGCTCCAGTGTGTCGTTTATATTTTCATCAAGCCAAGATTTCATATACATCATTATCTCCTTTCATCTTTATTTTTTTGATAATCAGTGACACTTATTTGATATTGTTTATATAAAGAATCGCGCAACAACTTTGCCATAGCAAAGTGATATTTTGCGTTTCTGTGATCTATTTCACCTTTGTTTGCCTTGACCATAACATCAACAAGTTTTGCATAGTTGTCGGGTGTTGGTGATTTGTCATAGATTGCTTTTTGGCGATCAACATCTTGTTGTAACGATACTTTTGCATCGTATGCTTTTTGCAGTTTTAATTGGGCTGCCTCGTATTCAAGTTTTGCTTTTTGATAACGTTTCCACAAATCTTCTATAACAGATTTCATCACATTATCATAATATTGTTGATGTGACGTATGACCATAATTAGGATTTGTTGAATTATTATTATGGTTATTACCTGGACGTTGATAACCGTTGTTATTTGCAGAATTGTTTGTGCCATTGTTCCCAGGACGACCGGTATTGTTATTTGTTCCAGTGTTGTTATTGTGTTTTATATAGTCCTGGAACACCGCATGTGCTTCGTTAATTTTTTTCATCATTTCTTCGGCGTGTTTGTCATCCAGATTACTATCTGGATGCCATTTTTTTGCCAATTTACGGTATGCAGTGCGCAATTGTGCAGCGGTGGCATTAACCTGTATTCCCAAAATTTGTGCGGCTTCATTAATTGTCATATTTTATCCTTTGTATAAATTTTTTATCAACGTTCCAAAATATTTTCAGGTTGAACGATAACGTTGTCTTTATTCTTATCTGTTTTTTTCTTCACGCGTTTTTTTGCGCTATCGAAAATATTTTGATATTCGTTATTACCTTGTTGGGTATTAGAAACAGGTTTCCCGTCAACATAGTCCGTTGATGAAATAACAACGCCATCTTTATAGACCATAATGTTCGATATTTTCCCGTTTTCATCGTATGACGTCAGTGATTTTGGATTATTATCATTATCTTTTCTTAATACCGTTGCGACACGCCCAGAAGGATGAAAATTCACTTCATCAAATTCATGTAATCGTAAAGATAATAATACTTTCCCGTTTTCATCCATTTGTTCTATTGCAGATATATATGATTCAGCAACTTCGTGTGGTCCTGTTGAACCCTCTAATGACTCCAATAAACCACGTGCACGTGTCGGTTTTTGTGCATACGTAACATGTGTTGCTAAATGACCATTATCATAATAAGTGCTCGTGGATGTGGTAAGCCAGAACATCCCAGAAGGCCGGTCCCCGATTGCATCTTTATGGTCAAAAGCAGTTTCTTGGACAGAGGACAATAAACGCCCATTTTTTCCATATTGCAAAGTTGTTCTGCTACGTTGGCTATTTGATACGGTAAATCCTTGATATGTTGCGCCCCCATCATATTTAACAATACTAGCAATATAACCATCACTAAAATTTACAATATCTTCTGGGCCTAAATGTTGCGATATTGTTACACGTCCATTTTCATCATATTGTGTGATTACTCGTCCAGACGAACCATCTCTATTATTTTGCATAATTGTTGCGATTTGTCCTTTGCTATTGTATGTATATGTTCCAGAGACGCCTGGATTATCAACTTTGGTGATATTTCTTTTTTTCTTACTGAAACCAAACAATTTCTTTTCCGACATCTGTTCCCCTTTTTTATAAAAAAATAATCGTCAACGGAATTTGACGATCGGGGTGTTAGAAAATCATATCGTGTAATGACTTCGACGGTCTTTAGTGTTAATAACACCTGTTGTATAACCGGCGACACCCCGACTGCGGTCGGGGGATTAATCTCGGGCGGATTTCTCCGTCCATACACGATAAGGGTTTTCTACAACCCTGAACCCAAAATCCTATTGAATTCGCACAAATTATAATACAAATTTGCCTAAATTGCAAGTTATATCCAATACGGCACATAGCAATCTGCTCACAAATAAGTATTTTTGCTAATAAAAAAACGCCCGGCTTTTCGAGGACCGGGCGAACTCTTTAACCAACCAACTTTTTCCAGATAGATTTCTTTTGTGGTTGTTTCTTTTTGTTTTTGCGTCGCGGTGCCGTTGTTGTTGTGCGTTTGGCCTCGTTATGCTGTGCATTTTTCTTTTTTGCATCTGTGGACGGGGCATACGCATTTAACGCATCTTCGGTCTTGACCTGTTCTGGGGCGACGCGTTGAATAGAATATTGATCGATATTCATCAAACTGTCATCGCCAATAATCACGATTTCTGTTTCAAATTCGTTTTCCATTGCCGCCAATTCAGCGCGTTTTTGATTTAACAAGTAAATTGCAACATCGGTTGGAACCGTCATAATAATCTTTTGTGCAGATTTAGCCAAAAGTTTTTCTTGTAAATGACGGAATAAAATAATTGATGCTGTTTGAATACTTGGCACGACGCCGGCGCCCATACAGTGTGGACATGGCACATACGAAGATTCAATAAAACTACTGCGCATACGTTGACGTGACAACATCATTACACCAAATGCATTGATTTTTGCAACTTGGGTGCGTGCACGATCGCGTTTCATCACTTCACGCATTTTCATTTCCAATTTACGATTATTGCGTTCTTCTTCCATATCGATAAAGTCAATTGCAACAATCCCCGCCAAATCGCGCAAACGTAATTGCAACGCGATTTCCTCGGCGGCCTCTAAATTAGTATTCAACGCGGTTTGTTCAATATCTTTTTCTTTGATTGCACGCGAAGAATTCACGTCAATTGTCACCATCGCTTCGGTTTGATTGATAACAATCGATCCTCCCGACGGCAATACGACATATGGACCATGCAAACCTTCCAATTGTTTTTCAACACCGGCCTTTACCATCAAAGGCAATGCGGCATCTTTATATAAAGTGATTTGCTTGCGTGGTGCGCGACCATACAATTGTTGAAAACAAGTTTTGGCCGCATCAAATGCTTCTTCGCCTTGGATAACCATAGTATCGCTTTTATCACTAATAAAATCCCGAACCACGCGACGGAGCAGGGAATCTTCGGCATGAATCAACGCCGGCGCAACAGATTCCAATGTTGTTTTACGAATATCATTCCACAGGTTCACCAAATAATCATAGTCTTTGGAAATATCTTCGCCACTTGCACCCGCGGCGGCTGTACGCAACACAACGGTCATACCGCGTGGAATTTTCAAATTATGCAAAATTTCACGCAATCTTGCGCGTTCAGCACGATCGGATATTTTCTTTGAAATACCATAACTATTGCGTTTACGTGAATTTGGCATCAAAACCGCGAACCGACCCGCCAAAGACAGATATGTTGTCATTGACGCACCTTTTTGTCCGCGTTCTTCCTTGACCCCTTGAATCAATAAAATTTGTTTTGGTTTGATAACATCTTGGATTTTAAATTCGCGTGCGCGTTTTAAAAATTCTTTATTATCTTCGCCGGCACTTTGATCATCGTAATCAGCGACCTCATCATTTTCGTCATCTGGGTCTGTATCATCATCAACGATGTTGGCATGTGCCAATTCCAACAATTTCTTTTTTTGTTCTGGGGTGACTTGGTAATAATCCGGATGAATTTCCGAAAAAGGCAAAAATCCATTTTTACCGGTTCCATAATCAACAAAAGCGGCCTGTAACGATGGTTCAACTCTTATCACCTTGGCCAGATAAATGTTCCCTTTTATCTGGGGCTTGGTCGTTGTTTCTACATCAAAATCAGACACGCGGCCTGTATCAGAGTCAACAACTACTACGCGTGTCTCCTCTGGGTGGACAGCATCCACATATATTTTTTTTGACATATAATAATCCTTTTGCGTTAACCGCGCATACATTGGATATAACCTGTCCCCATGGGGCAATCCCGCCCATGCCAAGGGAAGCAATCACGATACCAATCAATGCCATGCAAGTTATAGAAATCAGTAGTATAATCAACACTAAAACTAACCCCATTGTTATGCGACGGGTGTATAGTATCAAACCCATTTTATAAAAGCAAGTTAAAAGGAATAAATCCTAAAAATACCTTGCAAATCCGTTCTTGTATGGTATTGTTTAAATCCGAAAAGGATTTGTTATGACTTATGCTATAAAATCTGCAGAACCGCATATTATTGCTATGCAAGACCCTACAAAATACGCATTTACAAAACGTCGTTACGTGGACAGGTCATATGGTGGTCATTGGGTTGAACAGTATAATATTTTTGATAAACCACATGGCAAAAAATTATTCGAAATTAAAAATTCATACGGTGATTTCGCAATTGATGACGTATTCATAGATGTAAATGACCCTGTATACGGTAATTTATACGGTAAATGTGCAATGGCTATCCACACAATGGATGCCCAAATCCAGGCCCAAGAACAAGCTTTGGACGATTTAATATATAACCACAACCACGAATTTAACATCACCGGCAACAAACATCCGTTCAGTAATTTCACAATTGACGGAAAATATTATGTGTGGTTGAACAAAAAATTACAATTTATTGTTAATGAACAAGACACAGAAATATACTTGAACCGTCCAAAAACGATTGCATGTCGCCCATTTGATATAATTATACCGAAACAGACATTAATAAACCTTATCAACCATCAAAAATAGTGTATTATCAATAAAACTTTGGACGCTACTTATCCAAAATATCACCGGCCTTGATATATTCGGGTGTGTCTTTTTGTAATTTTTGTTGTGCCTGTTTTGCAAATTTTTTTGCTTTTTTCATATCGCCGTTCATATTGTAAAATTCTGCAAAAGCCCAATAAGATCGTCCATCTTTATACAATTTTGCCAACACCCAATATGTCAGTGGGGCGGGTTGTGCCAACAAAGATGCTTTGCATAATTCGATACCGCGTTCATTATCGCCGGGTTTGCTGCGTTCGCTTAATACCAATGCCAACGCTGTTTGAATTTGTGGTGCATTTTTGTCTAAATTCAAGGCTTTTTCATATGCGTCTACACTTGCATCATAATGACCCAATTGATATTCAATATCACCCAATAATTCATAATAATATGGGTTTTTATCATCGCGCTTTATCAGTGTTTCCGCCCCCATGCGCGCCGAATCCAACGCGCCACCACGCATATTTCCAATTGCCCGTGCATAAATTGCAGCATTTCCGGTATCGCGATAAGGATAAATATCCAATATTCGTTTTTCAGGATACAAATATCCAATCAACTTTGCACGAACTAATTCATATTCATCGTTTGAATAAGTTTTATATTTGCCATTGTGCTTTACAGATGCCAATTTTTCACGAGTATTTTTGATGCGTTCCCCGGTCATCGGGTGGTTAGTTTTGTTTTTGCTTATTTTTGCTTCGGCGGCACCAATCATATCTTGCATTTGTTCGAATACAGTGATTAAACCGTTTGGATTAACATTTGCGCGTACTAATAAATCAACCGCCAAATCGTCCGCCATCCGTTCTTCATCGCGCGAAAAAGAAAGCATAGATTGTTGGGCCACACCCCCGGCACCCGCCAATACCCCGGCGCCCAAACTGGGGTTTCCACCCGCAACCATTAACCCCACACCCAATGCTTGGATTATCATTGTTCGGGTCATTTCGGCATCCATCCGCGATGACATTTGTGCCATATGTCCGCCAATCATATGTCCTAATTCATGTGCCACAACTGCCTGCAAAGCGTGTGGGTTTTTAATTCTGGTTAAAAGTCCGGTATAAACAAATACATCTTCGCCACCACTGACA
>JAFXVB010000026.1 GCA_017534945.1 Alphaproteobacteria bacterium
ATTCGTTTTTTTACATTTTCCAAATTATCATCATGCACAACCGCACCTGCGGCACAAATATGACCGCCACCACCAAGTTTTTCAGCGATTTTATTTATTGGTAAATTTTTACTGCGCAATGATACACCAATTTGATTTTCTTTTTGTTCTTTTAACAAAGCAATATATTCAATACCCTTCATTTGTCCCAACAAAGATAACGCTATTTCACCACGCCCGTCTAATTTTTTATATGCATCAGAATCAACAACCGCAACCACCAAACGATTGTGATAGAAAAATTCAGCATCCGCGACAACACGTGCTTCGGCCTGAATTGTTTTACGTGGCTTATTATGCAATAATTCAAACAAACGATTCGTTTCAATTCCTTGATCAACCAAATCCGCCATAATCCGCAAAGCCCGTCCATCACGTGCATATTTAAAATTACCTGTATCTGTTAAAATAGCCAATGCCAACAAATTCAAAACTTTGTCGTCATATTTCCACCCGGCATCCAACATCAAATCATATAACAAGCATGCCGTAGCCGATGCAGTATCATCATCCAAACAAAGTTTTCCTAATTTGTTATCATTTTTATGATGGTCAATTTCAACCAAATATTTTGCGGCATCTAATGCTTCGCGGGTTCCACCAATATTATTCACCGTCCCGTAATCCAACAATATTGCCAAATCAAAAGGTTGCGCCAAATCAACATGTCCAAAATAATGCGCACGCCCACGCAACGGAACATAACGCAGAGCTTCTGGCACATTACCATCATAAACACACACACAATCCTTGCCATAATTCAAATAAATTAATTGATACAGTGCCAACATTGAACACAATGCGTCACCATCTGGATTTTTATGCGGCGCCAACAAAATAGTATTTGCCGATTCAATTTTTTCCAATAAAAGTTTCGTTTCGTTTTTCATTATCTACCAATCGCAATATCTTCCAGCATAAATTGAGCCGTATGCCGTCCGTTGTATTCATTATCTTTTAGCCGACCCAGCATAGATATTGTAGAGTTTGTATTTGCATCGTCCAGTAAAAAATCACCAACCGGCGTTCCAACCAAATTAAACCCAACAAACGGAATATTTGTCCCCAACGATGTCCGTACCATACCACGCAAATGCGCGCCATTACCCATAACGGTTGCATATTGCAAAGTTGCACCATTTAATACTAATTCTGGTTCTGGATTTCCCTGACCAAATGGCGCCAACACAGATAACTTTGATATCAACGCCATATTGGCACCCGACGCATCAATTTCAGCATCCACAACAACCTGATGTACGGACGGATTTTCACCCAACTGTGCCGCCACAGACTTTTCTAAAAACTCACAAAAATCAGTTTCTTTATCCGCAGGCAAAGAAAATCCCGCCGCCGCCGCGTGTCCGCCACCTTCGGTCACGATTCCCAATGCCAAAGCATCATGAATAATTTTACCCAAATCAACATTTGCAACCGAACGCCCAGACCCATTTATAACACCATCAATTTTTGTTGCAACACACGAAGGTCGATTATACCTGTCTTTCAATCGACCGGCAATAATTCCCATGACGCCACCATGCCAATTATCACCACATACAAACAAACTGCACTTTCCTTTTTTACAACACTGTTCGGCCTGTTCTGCGGCATGTAACATAATCGCATTTTGAATATCGATTCTATCTTTGTTCATTTGATCTAATTTTTCTGCCAGCGCACGCGCCACCAATGGATTATCGGTCAACAATAATTCCAATGCTGGTTTCGCAGAATTTAAGCGACCCGCCGCATTTAAACGCGGCCCCAATACAAAACCAGCAACATAAACAGACGCATGACGAACGCCCGCAACATCCATCAAAACACGCAAACCCAAATTCTTGCGCGTATCTAAAACCTTTAATCCTGCGGCAACAAACGCACGATTTAATCCAACAAGCATCATCGTGTCGCAAATCGTTCCCAATGCAACCAAATCCAAATAATCCATCAAATTTATTTGAGATAATTTTACATTTCTATCTTGGTCCAAAGTACCGCGTAATTCCCTGTTGACGGCAACCAAAGCCAAAAAAGCAACACCAACACCCGCCAAATAAGTAAGTCCAGATTCATCGTCCGCGCGTTTTGGATTTACAACCGCATCCGCATTTGGCAACACTGTATCTGGGGAATGGTGATCGGTCACAACAACCGTCATACCACACTCTTTGGCATGTTGAATTTCTGTAATACAACTGATACCACAATCCACAGTAATTAACAATTCTGTACCTGCCGCTGCCAATTCATCAATTGCGGCAACATTTAATCCATAGCCTTCGCCTTCGCGGATTGGCACATGCCATATGATATCTACATCCAAATCCCGTAAATATTTCACAAATATTGATGTCGATGTAATTCCATCAACATCATAATCCCCATAAACCGCAATTTTTTTGTGCTGTCGCACCGCATCTGCAATAATTTTAGACGCGCGTTCCATATCATGCAAAACGAACGGATCCGGCATATATTCCTTTATCGTTGGGGATAAAAATTTTTCTATATCTTTGGATGATGTAATACCACGACCAGCCAAAATTTTTTTGACCAAATCATCTGGCAAATCTGTTCTGGCATTAAAATCTGTACCATCAATCAACACCCATGCCTGCCCCAGCATGGATTTTTCTACTAACTTTTTCATCTATACTCTTTTTTATTATCAAGTATATTATAACTGAAAATTATTCAAATAGCAATGGCAGTATTCCATCCAATATTTTTCCCGCCGTTGGCACAGAATTTTGTGATGCAGTTCGCCATCCACCGGTTTCTGCCAAACCTTGGGGTTCGTCCAGATTTATCATGATAATATATTGTGGCGCATCGGCCGGAAAAATACCGACAAATGTCGTCATATTGCGTTTTTTATCAATCGCGCCATTTACGCGTTTTTCAGCTGTTCCGGTTTTTCCACCGATTTTTATCCCATTGATACGCGTTAATTTTCCACTGGTTTCTTCGACAACCCGCACCATATTATGCCGCAATTTATTAGATATTTCTTCACTTAACACACGCGAACCACTGATACGGCCAACATCACGTTTTCGTATAGTTGGATTAATATAAATTCCACCATTTGTGACCGCATTTACCCCCAACAACAGATGCATCGGGGTCACCGCAACCGTATGCCCAAAAGACACCGTTGCAACATCTGTGATTCCCCATTTTTTTGGGAATATTGGATATTCTGTTTTACCAAAATCCAAATCCAATTTTTCATCCAGATGCAACCGATGGAAAAATTCAGGTTGTGCACCATCTGGGAATTGCAATGCGATTTGCACACTGCCCACATTGCAAGAATGCACCATAATTTCATCAACGTTCATCCATGGTGTATCGAATTTTGCGACATCATGAAAAGTTGTCACATATCGACCACTTTTTGTTCGTAACACATATGGTTTTCCAACATAATATTTTCCACCAATTCCATTTTCATATGCCAATGCCGTATTAAATATTTTAAACACAGACCCCATTTCCAACACATCACGCATTTGTTTAAAACGCCTGTTTTCCACTGGATACGCCGACACATTTTCTGGGTCAAAATCCGGTAGTGATACCATTGCCAACATTTCACCTGTTCGCGAATTCATCAACATACCCATTGCACCTTTGGCATGATATTTTTGTACTGCTTCGCTTAAACGCGTATGGAATTGTTCTTGGATTCGTGCATCCAAAGACAACCGCAACGGGTCATTATTTTCACGCAAATACGAATCGAATATTTTTTCAGCCCCCTCTAAACCTTCGCCTTCTTTACCGACAAAACCGACAACATGTGCAAATAAATTATGTTTTGGATAACGGCGCATTTGTTTTACTTCGACCTCTAAACCATCCAACTTTGCATCTTTGATTTGTTTGCGTTCCGCATCAGTCGCATATTGTTTCAAATACATAAATTTTTTAGATTTTAAAATATCATATGCCGCCGACAAAGAATATTTATATGGAAATACTTCATGTATTTTTGTTGCAACCGCATCAATATCTTTGACCGCACCAGGACGCACCATAACATGACCAGAAATAACATTTTTTGCCAATTTAACACCATTTCGGTCTTCTATATCGGCGCGCGTAATAACCCAATCGCCACCAATTTTAGCCTTGCCTGATTTTCCAGTTCCAATGCACCCATAATATAAAGTCTTGGCAAAAAACAAAGTGAACAAAACCCAAACAACAAAACCAAACACCACACGCAACCTGGACCGTTCCAAATCACGCCGTCGTGCCACCCGTCCACCATAAAGATAAATATCCTTTCCTACCTCGAACATACTTATTGTTTCCTTAATGGCAAATCTTCAATTGTTGTATATTTTTTAAAACCTATAATTTCCACATGCGGATTAACGGCGGTCACCATACCCAACAAATATTCTGAATTTGTCATAGATTCAAATTTCGCCTGGGCAATTGCAATTTGCTGTTGCGTTTTTACAATTTCATCATGGGTAAATTTCAAAGATTTATGTTGGGTACGATAACACACCTGAAGACCGACGATTAAAAACATAACGCCGACCAACGACCAAACACCAATCTTAAACATTTTTTGTTCATCATTCATATCCGTCATCCATTATCAG
The DNA here is from genome assembly GCA_017534945.1 of Alphaproteobacteria bacterium. Taxonomy (GTDB): domain Bacteria; phylum Pseudomonadota; class Alphaproteobacteria; order Rs-D84; family Rs-D84; genus Enterousia. The sequence continues at coordinate 4,668 of JAFXVB010000026.1, forward strand.
TTTTATATTCTATCATAAATTTTGTAAAAAACTAATCATAGAATTCAAACCTGATAACCTCCCTGCCCCTAATTGTATATTTAATGAAGAAAATTCTTGTGCCAAATTCATCTTTTTAATTTGTTCGGGACTTTTACCATTGACCATGGCCAACAAAATTGCAACCACACCACGCACAATCCCAGAATCCGCACGTCCAAAAAATTTATTTCCAACCCGACATATTTCAACAAAAGATGCACATCCAACAATTTCAGTGCACTTTGCATCATCTGGCACAGGTGCCATATGTGCACCAAAATCCATAACCATTTCCAATTTTTCAACTGGGTCTTCAATCATTTGTAAAATAGATTTCATTTGTTCGTATTGCATTTACCAACCCATATTTGTTAAATCCAATTCAACACGCGCCGCATCACTCATCCGGGAAACATCCCACGCCGGTTCCCAAACCAATTGCACATCAACATTTGCACCACGTGCGACATTTGATACCGCCTGTTTTACTTGTGCCAATAATTCTTCCATCATGGGACATGTTGGACTTGTAAAAGTCATTGTAATAACAATTTGTTTTTCATCAATTTTAATATCATAAACCAATCCCAAATCCCAAATATTTACCGGGATTTCTGGGTCAAAGACCGTTTTCAGTGCATTTATAATATCATCACGATTCGCAACCATTTTATTTCACTATTTTTTTCACAACCGATATAAATTCATCTGCGTCTGCTTTTGTATTCCATGGCCCCACAGAAACACGAATCGAACCATCAATATTTAACAATTTATGAATCCATGTTGCACACATATTACCAACACGCAAACAAATACCATTTGCGCCAATCAAACTTCCAAAATCCAAAACATGCATATCTTTGACAACAAAAGACAATACCGTCGCATCACGATTGGTTAAAATTTCTATACGCGGTATTTGCTTTAATTCATCATACATATATTTAATAAGACCCAAATCCGGACGTGATTTTTTCAATTCGTCCAACGCAACCGACAACCCACAAATTTGGGTCAAAGGTAATGTTCCGGCCTCCCATTTTTCTGGTGCCGAATTAAAAACCAATTTTTCATCATCAACGCGTGCGACCATACCACCACCGAATTTATCCGGTAATAAATTTTTCGAATCACGAATATACATAATACCGACACCGGTATCTGCACCAATTTTATGTCCAGAAAACACAACAAAATCCGCGTCCCATGCACACACATCTATATCACGATGTACAATGTATTGTGTTGCATCGACAATAACAATCACATCTGGATTTTTCGCACGCGCCGCACGAACCACCGCCGCGACATCTTGAGGCATTCCCATAACATTGGACATTGCCGTCACGACCAAAACATCTGCACGCGGCACAGAATCCAATTTAATATTACAATCATCATCCAATGCATATTCAACAATTGCACTAATTTTATGTTGCCGCGCCAATTCTTCCCATGGCAACCGCGCCGAATGATGTTCCAAAGCGGATACGGCACATACAAACGATTCACGAAAATATGGCTGACGCGCGATAATATTCACAATACGATTTAATCCATCGGTTGCATTTGACACAAAAACAACATTGGATTCATCTGCATTTATAAAGTCCGCCACTTTGCGCCGAACATTTCGCACCATATCATCCACCGCCACCGCGCGTGCGCAAACCCCACGCCCCGCATTAGCGTAATCATAGCGTAAAAAATCCGCCTCTGCCGAAATCACAGATTCCGGTTTTAGAAAACTTGCCGCTGCATCCAGATACACGATTTTGTTCATATATAAAAACCCTTGCATTTCGTAAAGATTATAATACACTCAAACCAAATATCAACAATCAAGGGAGAAAAAAATGGCTTTACAACATGCAAATGACAACAACTTTCAAAGCACAATACAAAATGGATTAACATTGGTGGATTTCTGGGCAACATGGTGTGGTCCATGCCGTATGTTTGGTCCAATTTTCGAATCTGTATCGGAAAAAGAACCCAATGTAAATTTTGTTAAATTTGAAATTGATGAAACAAATCGTGTAACCCCAACTAAATTCGGTATTCGCAGTATCCCAAGTGTCTTGGCATTTCGTGACGGCAATTTAATAGAAGCCCGCACAGGATTAATGGACGAAGAAACAGTTATCGCATGGATAAAAGAACTGCAATCCGCCTAAATAAAAAAATAACAAAGGAAAAAACAATGGCAAAACAACAAGATTATAAAACACTTGAATTACCTGCAAAATATGCCCCTAAAAAAAGCGAACCATATATGTGTACGGAACAAAAGGCGTATTTTTATCAATTGTTGCTTGCACAAAAACAAGAAATCACAGACGGCAATACAGATGTATTAAACTCTGTCCGCAACGATAATTCAACCGATGTTGGCGATGAAAGTGATAACGCGGCCCAAGAACAAGCATTAACAATGAACCTGCGTATGTCTGAACGCGACAACAAATTGCTTGCTAAAATCAATGCCGCATTGGATAGATTGGAAAACGGCACATTTGGATACAGCGTCATTTCCAACGAAGAAATTGGCATCTCTCGTATGCTGGCACGTCCTCTTGCAACCATGACGGTTGAAGAACAAGAAGAGTACGAGGCACGCAAATAAAAACGCCTTTAAACATCAACCACACTCGGGTGAGCAAAACCCGAGTTTTTTTATTATAAAAAAGAACAGAACACCCAAGTGTGGATTGTTATTCAATCCACATGTTGACCAAAGTGGTGCCATTTTCACCACCCGATCGAACCTTGGATGTTCTGTTAGAGTCTGTCCATCCAATAGTAGGCACCTCCTTCTCTCTGGCAGAGCCAGAGCCGATGATTGTGTTATTGGATGTTTGGGGATTTTGAGACAGAGTTACAGAGGAATTAGCAGAATTATGAATAGCAACATTGCCAGAGTTATCACGAGAAATCGTGCCTTCAACAAAGGCAACAGAAGCCAGCGTCGTATTTGTGGTTGCGGCAACGGCTGAACCATTAACCCCACAAAACACGCAAGAAAGCAACAAAAATATAGGTATTATTGCTCTCAGTCTCATTATCTACTTTTTCCCCTTACTGTAAGGGTAGTAAAATTTATGAAACTGAATCAAGCATAAAAAAATCTATTTTTTTAATTTCTTTTTTGTCGCAGATTTTACCGTCTTTTTCTTGACATTTTTTGCCTTTGGTGCCGCTTTTTTCTCTTGCACGACATCTTTCTTTTCTGGCGCAACAGACGATTTTTTCATTTCGCTTTTAAAAACATTAATCCCATTTGCCAAATTTTTCATCATTGTTGGGATTTTGCTATGCCCAAACAAAATCAACAGCAAAACAACAATAACCAGAATTTCGGCCCACCCTAATCTTCCAAGCATCTCTTTTCTCCTTTATTATTTTGCAACATAGCAATCCAAACCATCGGATTTTGCGTTACGACAAAAACCGTTGGCATCATTGGAATTATTAAATGCGACACGCAACCGATATGTTGTGCGACCATCTTTTAACTGGGACGCTAAAACAACGAATTGTTTACCGCTAAACAAACTGCTGTGCGCCGCACGCATTTTTTGTCCAGCCGCATTTGCTGCATCCCGCGAACTGTATGACCCAAACTGAACATACCATACCGCCCCAGATGTCGATTTTTCAACCTTTTTGGTTGCCGATTTTGCCACAGGTTTCTTTGCAACCGGTTTCGCCGCCGGTTTTGCTTCTACCTTTTTAACCACAGGCACAGGTTCCGCCACTTCTTTATTTGGATTGAACACCACATCGCGTCTATCTTGGACAACACGAACATCTGGTTCCATATCTGCAACCTGAACAGGTTGTGGTTTTGCCATCTCTGGCGCAGGTTGTGGTGGCATTGGTTTTTGTGCATCTGGCATCGGCATTGGTGCCGGTGGCATTGGCAAAGGTTGCGGATTTGCATCTGGCATCGGCGCATCACCACCATCAACAACAACCTCTGGCGCTGCATCTAAATCAATTTCCACAGACGAAGACGAATTTCCGCCAACGGTCTTCACAATCACATAAGTCGCCAGCGCAATAACAACCAATCCCACACTTAACAACAACCATGGTTTTCTGGGCCGCGGACTGACAAAAGCAACCTCTGGCAAAGAATCAGACGAACCATCGTCCAAATCCAATAAATCCAAATTTGTGTCTTCGTTATTCATAAAAAACTCCCTTAGATTTTTTCTTATCTAAGGGATATTATATCATAAAAAAAGTGTTATTCCAAATCCAACACGCAAATTATTTTGGCATATTCCCAAAATTTGGTGGCACAATCAATTTATGATTTTGTTCAACAATCGGTTCAACCTCGCAATTGCAACAACCCGACAAACAACCAATCACAGCCACCAATAATCCAAACAAAACAAATTTCTTCATATCCTATCCTTTTATTTATACAGCATATCCCGGTCAAATGACCGGGATACATGTTTTAAGCTGGCATTTTAACCGCATCCGCCATATCTTTCACAAAATCCGCCAAAGATACAACTTCTTGCTTTTCTACACCTAAACGACGCAAAGTGACCGTTTTGTCATTTTGTTCTTTTTCACCAACAACGGCAATTATTGGTGTTTTAATCAAGGACAATTCGCGCACTTTATAATTTACTTTTTCATCACGCAAATCAGCACGACTATAAACACCCATCGCCCGCAAATCGGCAACAACCGAATCCGCATATTCGCGATACTTTTCAGATACAGGCACAACAACAACGGGTTCCGGACTTAACCATAATGGCAAATTACCACCGGTGGATTCCAATAAAATTCCCATAAACCGTTCAATTGAACCCAACATAGCACGATGCAACATAATTGGACGATGTTTTTCACCATCTTCGCCAATATAAGATAAATCGAATCTTTCTGGCAAATTCATATCCAATTGCACCGTACCGCATTGCCATACACGCCCCATAGAATCGCGTAAATAATTATCAATTTTGGGACCATAAAACGCGGCATCGTTTTCTGCAATTTCATATTCAATACCATTGGCATCCAACGCATGTTTCAATGCACCTTCGGCTTTATCCCAAACCTCGTCTGTTCCAATACGAAATTCCGAAAGCGGACGAGTCGCCAATTTCATCGTAATCTTTTCAAATCCAAATTTGCCATAAATATCTTTGATGAAACGTAATATTTTAACAACTTCGTCTTCTAATTGGTCTTCGGTACAGAAAATATGCGCATCATCTTGGGTAAATTCACGCACACGCATCAATCCCGCCAAAGAACCCGCCGCCTCATAACGATTAACTTTACCGAATTCAGCCAAATACAACGGCAAATCTTTATATGATTTGATACCTTGACCAAATACCAACATCCCCCCCGGACAAGACATAGGTTTTACACAAAACACCTTGCCATCTTGGGTTGTTCCAGAATAATTATGCGCGCCATATTTCGCCCAATGCCCCGACTTTTCCCACAAACACCGGTCCATAACAGATGGCGTAGAAATTTCCAAATACCCCGCCATTTCTTGACGATGACGAATATATTCAATCAAACGACGATAAACCTTAAAGCCTTTGTCATGCCAAAATACAGCGCCCGGCGCATATTCTGGTTCAAAATGGAACAAATCCATTTCCTTGCCCAATTTACGGTTATCGCGTTTTGCGGCCTCTTCCTGCATTTTCAAGAACGCGTCCAATTCTTCTTTGCTGGCAAATGCATCAACATAGATTCTTTGCAACATTTTATTTTTAGAATCACCCTTCCAATATGCCCCAGCAACAGTTCTAATTTTGAAACCGTCCCTTGGCAAATCTTTGGAACTTTCAACGTGTGGTCCACGGCATAAATCCGTAAAATCGCGGAAAGTATAAATAGACAACTTTTCGCCCGCCGCACCATATTCGTTTAACCATTCCATTTTATATGGTTGATTGGCAAAGATTTTTTTTGCTTCATCTAAATCAACGATTCTTTGTTCGAAACGACCATTTGATTTAATCAGTTCACGCATTTCGCGTTCAATCGCGGCAAAATCATCTTCGCTGAATCTGTATTCAGTATCAAAGTCATAATAAAAACCGTTTTCAATTGCCGGACCACCCGCGAATTTAACATCTGGGTGTAATTTTTTAACCGCCGCCGCCATGACGTGTGCCAACGAATGACGCATTAATTCAATTGGATAAGACATAATAACTACCTTTATTTATTTATAACTTTTTTAATTTTTTCGAAATTGTTTTGAATTATAATACGCACTTTTAATTAGTGCAAGCAAGAACCAACGACCCCCGCGGGGGTTGTGCAAGTAATAGTAGTCAAAATCCATTTTTTCATCAACATCATATTGCTATTCTAAGACAATTTATTTAAAAAGTCAATATTCTCACTTATTTTCTTTATTTTTATACAACATTTGAACTTTGAACTCTGCACTTTGAACTTTAAAAAAACGGGCTATATGCCCGTTTTTATATCAAACACGCGGCAGTTGGAAAATCAATAATACTGCCATACAATACCGCAAAGAAAAAACACACAGAACCACCAATCACAAACAAATGCCATATCGCGTGTGAATACTTCATTTTACGCCATACATAAAATATAACACCCAATGAATACGAAAGTCCGCCCGCCAAAACAAACCACATACCGCGTGCTGAAATCGTTTGAATCATTGCCGGCAAAATCCAAAGCAACGCCCATCCCATAATTAAATACAAAACGACCAACCATTTTGGTTGCTGTCTTGGATTATGAAATTTCATAATTGCACCAAATATAACAATGGCCCACATAATTCCAAACATAGACCACCCAAGTCCAGCATGATGACATTGTGCCAAATTAACCAATAAAAACGGCGTGTATGTTCCGGCAATCAAAGCATAAATTGCAATACTGTCCCATACTTCAAAAAAGCACTCACTCTTTTCACCAATCATCGCATGACACATTGTTGAACCAAAATATAAAAAGAACATCGTTGCGCCAAACAAAGAACAAGAAACAACCGCCCAAACATTTTGATATACCGCAGCATACGCAACCAACATCGCAAGTCCAGCAATTGCAAGTCCAATTCCAATACCATGTGTTAAAATATTCAATACAGATTCACCATGTGTCACCGGTCTTTCCCAACGAAAAAATCCAGTCGCCCGCAACACACGCAACAAAGTATTTGCATGTTTATCTTTTTTTACTGCACGCAATTTGGCTTTTATCTCTCTCTTTGATTTTGTCATATTATTTCAATGCCCCCTGCACTCTTTCTTTCACACAATTTTCACCCATAACTTGCATTATTGAATACAAATCAGGTGTATTTGTCCGCCCGGTCAATGCGACACGCAAATTCATCGCAACATCACCATTTTTAACACCAATTTTTGTTGCAATCGCAACGATTTTATTCCACCAAGTATCTTTATCATCACGAATATCAAATGTTGCCAAAAATTCATTTAACAAATCGTGATTAAATTCAAAGTCGCGATTCGGTTGATACAAAGAATCCCAAAAATACGAAACCTCGGAAAGCGTTTGTTTCCATGTAATAAAATCTTTACGAATACGTTTTGGATTATCGCGTTCAATCGACAACACAGATGTCAAATATTTTACATCATCAATCTGCGCTTTATGCATGGAATCTCCATATTCTTGGGCCCAATTGACCACAGAATTCACCAATTCATCAACCGGCATAACGGCGATATTTTCCTTTGCCCACCATTCCAACTTTTTCATATCAAACAATGCACCAGACATTGGTATTTTCTTTGGACGAAATTCATAATCCCAAATAGACTTTACCGCGCCCTTTAACTTTGATTCTTCATACCCAGACGCAATAATATTAAACAAATATTCCAACACCGCATTTGTTGGCCAACCATCCGCCAGCAAATTCGCAACATTTGATTCTGGATCATGACGTTTTGATAATTTGCGTTGCTTACCTGTTTCGGCATCTAACTTATCCAAAGTTGATGTATGAATATAAAGTGGCGGCGTCCATCCCATCATACGAAACAGTTGATAATGTAAAGGCAAAGAAGACAACCATTCTGCACCACGAACAACATGTGTTGTCCGCATAAAATGGTCATCACACAAATGCGCAAAATGATATGTTGGTAAACCATCATTTGATTTAATCAAAACCAAATCTTCATTATTTTCAGGGAAAGAAATTGAACCGCGAACCGCATCTTTACAAAAAATACGCGCATCAGGATTCCCATTTGAATACAAACGAATCGATGGAACCTCACCATTATCTAAATGTTTAATTATTTCTTCTTCACATATATCTCTATCCCGTGCAAATTCGCCATAAATTCCCGTTGGAAAACCAGCCGCATTTTGACGCGCCCTGATTTCTTCCATCTCTGGTGCGGTTAAAAAACAAGGATATGCCAAGCCCCGCGCCAATAAATCCGCCGCAACAGAGTGGTATATCTCTTTGCGTTGCGATTGATAATACGGCCCATACTTTTCATCATTGTTGTATGACAAACCAAATTTTTTTAACGAATCTAAAATAATTTGTACAGCATCTTTGACTTCACGTTTTGTATCTGTATCTTCAATACGCAACATAAAAACACCATTTGATTGTTGTGCCAATTTAGAATTAATTAAAACCTGGTACAAACCACCAATATGCATAAACCCAGTTGGACTGGGGGCGAATCGGGTGACAAACGCCCCCTCTGGTAAATTACGAGGTGGAAATTTTTCCTCTAATTCTGCAATAGTATATTTTGGTTTTCCGCCCAATACACGTTCAATTAAACTTGGCGATAATCCATTACGCATTTTTGTTTCCTTTTAACCAGTCTGTTTTCAATTTTGAATATTCACAGTTATCATGAAATGTTCCATCGTGCCACGCGACATCCCCACGCAAAACACCATCCAACACATACCCATTTCGTTCTGCAACCCGACGCGAAGCAGTATTAGCAGCATCTATACCCAAAACAATTTTATTCATTTTCAGATTTTCAAACACCAAACGTTCCATAATCGGCAAAAACATATCAATCAATGCATGTCCACGAACATCTGGTGCCAACCAATAATCAATATACACAGATTTATTCTTATTAACAACGCGTGTAAAGCCAATTTCGCCGACCAATTCATCATTACGCATAATTTCATACATATGCACATCTTCGGCATCATAAGCCTGTTGCATACCATCAAAAACAACATCCACCGACTTTATATCTTCACCGCGCAGCCAAAACATCATATTTTTGCTATCTTTACGCAAAACATCAAACACAGCCATTGCGATAGCACGCGTTGGCTTTAAATGACGCAGAAAATAATCAGCCACACAAATATCTTGCGGTAAAGACAACATACTAAACACCTTGTTTTTACTGAAATATGATTTTATACTAATATCATGGAAAATCAAGAAATAAGAACATTTGGTCGCCGGCATGGCAAAAAATTATCTGCCCGCAAACAGACTTTGCTGGAAACAGTTTTGCCGGCCTTTTTACCAAAAAACATCAAAAACACCGGGAATTTAATTCTGGAAATTGGTTTTGGCAATGGTGAACATGTACGCGAACTATCGATTCGCAATCCCGAATCGATAATTATCGGTGCTGAACCGTTTATGAACGGTGTCGCCGCCCTGCTCTCTGCAATCACAGACGAATCGACCAACGAAATTCTGGACGAATATAAAAACATCCGCATTTGGCCGGACGATGTTCGCAAATTATTAAAGGACACAAAACTTTTGTTCAACGAAATTTGGATATTGCACCCCGACCCATGGCCCAAGGCAAAACACGAAAAACGCCGTTTATTAAACTCAGAATTTTTGGAATTATTGGGAACAAAATTATCAAAAAACGGTCAAATCATAATTGGAACAGATCATTATGAATACTTTGATTGGATTGTAAACGAAGTTAAAAAAACCGCGCTATATGCATCGTTTCCGCCACTTTCTATAATTCATACAAGGTACCAAGAAAAAAATATGGCGCAAACCATCACACCAAAATATTTAATTTTAACCAATCAATAACTTATCCAGAAATGAAGTTTATCCAATAATTCTGGACGCATTTTTGCAACCAATCGATACACCTGTTCTGCGCGTTCAAAACTTTCATCCAACATAACATGTAATTCCATATTACTATCGGCATCCCACGCAGATAATGCACCATAAATTCGTCCTGTAAAATCACTTTTTTCATGCGTTTCTTGTGTTAATATCAACAACAAAGATGACGCATGTATTTTGTTTAATGCATTAAATACAACATCCCAATCAAGTGGCCATACTTCAAATATATCCAATCCAATTGATAAATCTTTTTGAAAAAACAAATCATCACGCACAGACACAATTGAATCCACAAATCGACCAAGTTCATTTAATCGCACAATTACCTGGGCACCATCGGCACCTTGTTTAAATACAGATTTTATATCCATTGCCAATGTCGACATTGTATCCAAAGCAACCGAATCGACATAAAACCGCGACATAATTTTTAACTTTAACCGTTCCACCCATGGCCAAACAATCGAAACATGATGTTGCACCACAGACATTGCGCCAACACCCATTTCCGTCGCATATTCTGCCGCCCCGGCCAATTCAGCACTATCCCCATCATCCGGCAACCATAAACCGACAGATTTTACAATTTCATCATTATCAAAAATTTCTTTTATATCTATCATTATGCTTTTTACTTTATCATAAATATGATATAATTAAAACAAATGAAATTGCATGAACGTATAAATTGTATATTACTTGGGACACTATGGACATTGGCCATAGTGCTGGTTTTGGATTTTTGGTTAAATACGGCGTACAACTTTAATATATTTTCAAATATGCATTGGCAATATGTCGCAGATATGCAGGCATCAAACCAACCGATTGCGACCGGATTTTATATATCTGTGATATTGGCTGTTTGTGCATGCATTTTTGGGTTATATGTTCTTTTACGACCACGTTTTCGTAAAATTATTTTTACCACACCAAATACACCGATTCCACCGACACAACCAACGCTACCCGAACAAAAAACAATTGAAAAGCCAGAACCAACAAAAATTATAACCAATCAACCACAAATGCAAAGACCCCCACGTTTGCACATACAAACACATAATATAACACCACCAAAAACCGCAACACCAAACAAAACAGAAAAACCGGCAAAGAAAACACCAACCGAACCGCGCTATGTGCATGAAATCCGGGAAATTTTTGAAAGAAACGGATATCGTGTTTTAACACCAAAAACACTATCCGGAACACCTTTATCTTTAATTGCGTTGGGAACAAACGAAACATTATGGTTGGGCGCATGCGATATATCACACGAACAAATGGTTGATGTAATATTATCGTTCAAGGCCGTATTCCAAGAAACACTTGAAGATATTGAAATTGACATAAATGGTTTTATTATAAATCCAACGGATAATGATACCATAGAGGCTATATTGGATTTTAAATCAATTGACGAACTATCAAATGCCGTTGATAATAATCCAAATGCCCCAGAATCTGATGCCGATAAAGAATCCGGTAACATGAATGCTTTTGCTGGGTACATCGACACAGTATTGACATATTTGGGAAATAAATAATGAAGATACCTGAAAACATTGCCACACAAAGATTAGCCGAATTAGAAATGGACGATATGCCGGTTATGGAATACACACCAAAACCGACAAAATTACCAACCGATTGGTTCACAACATATCGCAAATTATGTCATGAATTTATGGGAACTTTGACCGATTGTGCCACAGAAATTGCATTTATGAATTTATCACAAAATGAATTTATGGGATTACTTTCTGGTCAAACATTACCACGAAACACATCTATACGGTGGCGTATTCCAATTACATTGGGTGGCGAAATGTCGGTTAAAAATATGTTTTTATGCCGAACATTTCCACTTTCTCATAATTTAGATAGATTCATACTGGAACAATCTGGGAATGAAACATTATGGTTGCCGAATCCTGCTAAATCTGTATACGTCACAACACACACCGCACCGGGCGGTACGGGTGGCAATGCCACATCTGATCGTTTAACACAAATGGCGGCGGCAATTTCAAACAATAATTCATTGGGATAAAAAATGACAAGGGACGAATTTCTAACAACAATTAAATCCAAAGGCGCGCTTATATGGGGGCCGTCAAACACACGTGCCATTGAACATGCAAATTCAAATTTGCAACAAAAGAAATGCGCTATGTTGCCAAACTTTATGCTGGATTTATATACAAAAACCGGTGGTATAAATTTGGGCACAGGATATATCTTTGGCCCCACAGAATTACCAAACGGAATAAATTTTCCAATCCCCAGTATTGTTCAAATCAACGATGAAATTCGCAGAATACCATCTATGCGCAATAAAACATTATTCGCAAGAAATGATTTATTTTGGTTTGTATTTGATGTATTTGGCACATGCTATATGATAAATAATTTAAATGGCACAGTTTTACGAAAATACGACGACCCATATCGCGCATTATACGATTGCCTGCTTGGGGGAAAAATATAATATGAAAAAAATATCCGTATCTTTATCTGGACATCAAACCAGTATTTCACTGGAACCGGAATTTATCGCAGAATTAAAGCATATAGCAAAGAAAAACGACACATCTATTGCATCAATCATATCATCAATTGATGAAAGACGCGCACCAAACACAAACCTATCATCTGCGATACGTGTTTGGATATTAAACCATATTCGTGACAATAAATAAATTATTTTTTATCTGCTCTATATGCAATAAATCCGCCAAGAAATGCTATAAACATTATTATTAAAAACCATACATCACGCCCCAATAATCTGTATACAGTCATATGCGAACCATGCACAGTCCCATCCAACACACCAATTTGTCCAATTGGCAATTGTGAAATTATTTTTCCGTCCGCCCCAACAAAGGCGCTTATACCTGAATAATTTGCCCGTATTACCGGCACCCCCGATTCAATTGATGCCCGACGCACCATATCCAAATGTTGATATGTTCCTGGGGTTTTACCGAACCATGTATCATTTGTAATATTTATAATTGCATCAACCGCGTCATTTTTTACAACCGCCCCAGAAAACAAAATTTCATAACACACCGCCGGCGCAAACAATAAATTTTTCCCAGATTCCATGCGTACAGGCATAATACGCGCACCATCACCCGCCGTTAAATTTGCAGGCGCCGGTATAAACTTAATCGGCCCATATTCCCCAAACGGAACAAGATGAGATTTATCATACACATCATCTATGCCACCCTTTGCATTTGCCAAAACCAAAGAATTATAAACTTTGCCTTCATCAAAAACAGTTGAACCAACAATCACAGGCTTATGCAATTTTATGGCTATTGGCATTTCATCACCATATTTACGTAATACAAAAGGATACGATGTTTCCGGATAAACAATCAAATCAACATCACGCACATCACCCGACAACTTTACTAATTCATCAACCCTAAGTTTTGCCTGATTCAATGCATCTGCACGCGACAACGAAATTTTTCGTGCCTGGGTTGTCACCGGCTGAACAATCCGCACAACAACATTTGAATCCCCAATATTTGATACAGAAATATTTTTATTCGCATACAATATTCCGCCACACAACAATACAGTAAAAAACATTAACACAAACCAATTTATTCTGTACTTTGGCGCACGCAAAATTTGAACAACAACCGCAATCAATCCTGTTATCACAAAAGTCAACCCAAACGCCCCAAACAAGGACATAGAATTAGAAATCAATGGAAAAGATAACATTATATTTGAAATTGGATTCCATGGAAAGCCAGTTAAAAACCATTCACGCAACCACAAAACAAAAACACATCCACCCGCAAACAAAAACGGTTTTACCCCAGTTTTAATGTATATACAACGCGTCAATACAAATGGAATTGTAAATATAATTGCACCAAAAATCCCAATCCCAATAAGTATAGGCACAGTCCAAATCGCAAATTGTTGTGTCAATTCTGGAACCACATATATTGAATTTGTTGTCCACCAAAACATTGAAATCGCATACATCGCACCAAAAGGAACCGCACGCAACCATGTACGCCAAAAACCAACCTTACCATCACCTGTGCACAACACCCAATACGCCCCCATAATTGCAAGTACGGTTATCCACCACATATTAAACGGCGCATATCCCAACGGTGCAACCGCACCAAACAATGCACATAGCGCATATTTCCACCAAGAAAACTTTACATCGTTTTCATACGGATTTTTAATACCTAATTTTTTTAAAACAGAAATTTCTTTACCTTCCATAATTTCAGCTTCTGCATCTGTTAAATGATCATACCCCAACAAATGAAACATACCATGCACAACCATATGCGCAACATGATCTTCAACAGAAATACCCGCATCCGCCGCTTCACGTTTCACCGTATCCAGCGATATATAAATATCACCCAACAAAATATCATCACCTAATTCAAAAGATAAAACATTGGTTGCTTTATCGACATTTCTATACATCTTATTAAGACGGTGAATCTCTTTGTCGTCTGTCAAATTAATTGACACTTCGGCATCTTTATATTTTCGCCCAACAACTGCATTTGCAATTTTTTCAAAATCGATATTATACTTTTTCCAAGATTTATTATTGTAATTCACATAAACTTTCATATTCGCCACCACCAAAACAAAATTTACTATTCTCTATTTCCAAACAATCCGCGCAAAAATTTTTTCGAAGATTGATTTTGTTTAACTTTATTTGCCCCATTATTAAATTTATCCGCATTATTCATATTTAATTTATCTAACATGGATTGCGCAACGCTATTACCATATTGCACAGCATGTTTATAATATTTTTTAGCAGATTTTATATCACCTTTTTTTTCATACGCCAAACCCAAATTAAAATACGAAGCAGACAAATCTTCATCACTTCCAATTTCCAAAGCCTTCATAGACATCTCGATAGATTTATCATAATCTTGATAATGGATATAAGTAATTGCCAAATCATTAAACAAATCCGGACTTACACCTTCCAATTCAATAACTTTATTAAATCCACGCAAAGCCGTTTCGTAATCTTTTGATTTATATGCCGCCAATGCTTGGTTATAAACTTTTTGTCTTTCACCAACGAACAGAAATCTATCAATATCGGCACAATAACCACACACAACATCTTTATATTTTGACGACCTTTGCACAACCTGACACACGCTTACACCATTTTCAACGACACCGTTACAAATAACACTTTTTGCCTCATACAAATTTACCTTTGAAAAATCTTTACGCAATTTATCAAAATACCGATTTGAATACGATACAGCCGATGCCCTTTTGCAATCGATTTGAACACCGAACATATCCTGTCCATAATTATCAATATCTAATAACATCAATATTTCATGTACCCGACGTCCTTTTAATCCCGAAAAATTTTCGAGTCTGGTTTTATCAACATCATCGTCAACATACAACAAATATTTTGCCCATGATTCACGATTATTTGGATATTTTTTTATATACTGACAAAATTTTTTAGCACACGCAGGCGAATTAAATAATACAGAACAAATAACATTCAAATCTCGCGGCGTTAAATCAACACCGCTGTTTTCTAATTCCGCACACATCTGGTTAAAATTATAACCATTATCCATGGTAAAGAACCACCAACGAATACCATCATAAACTTCATTATCTGTCAATCCACGCGGAACTTTTTTTCCTTTTTGACGTGGATATTGATTGTACATCAAAGATGCCTTGGCCGCCTTTGCGCAAGTAAAATCATATGGATGATTTACATCTGGTAAATAATATAAACCAACCCCCAAAGTATTTTTTACACCTGTTTTATTATCACAAAACCAATCCGTTCTATAATTTTCTGTAGAAAACAAAGTCGCCTGGGTATATGCAAAATTTTCCAACACAATCCGTTTTATTTCTGCACGACTTGTCATTTTATATTTGGTATTTAATTTTTTATCAATATTTGCTTCCTTTTGTGCAACTTCTAAACTTACTGTTTTACCTGCACCTGGGCGTTTATCTTTTATTTCTTTACGCACACCATCCGCATCTTTATTAGATTTTTTCATATTGGCGACATTAACCCCACCAATCAACATACCCAACATCGCCCACCAAATTGCAAGCGCAGACAAGTTTGGATTTTTCTTTATAAATGCCTGAAATTTCTTTTCATATCCATTTTTATCTTTACCAACATTTATATCAGCCAATTTTTTTTCTAACCGTCGCAATATTTTATTATCCAATGCGACCAATTTAACAAAGCGCATCATAAATTCAGCCAATCCCATACCAACCAAAGCCGAACCCTTTAAAAACTTTTTTGCCTTGGTATCTGGATTCATATTGGAAACATTTTTACGACCACGACGCATCAAATCAATCGGCTTTTTTATAGCATTTCTGTATTTTTCCGTCATGCCTATATCCTTTTTTTATTTATGTCCCAATCCAGATTTCTTTGCGATTTTTGAACGCACACGCGCATAATTTGGCGCAACAAAAGGATAATCATCCGGCAAATCCCACTTTGCCCTATATTGTTCTGGGGTCATATTAAAACGGCGTTTTAAATACCGTCGCAACATAATATGCCATGTCCCATCTTCCAAACATTGAATTTTGTCTGGACGCACCGATTCGGCGATTTGTTGCGGTGAAACATTTGTTCCACGCAAAGTTGCACGCGCGGCATTTACCGCATCAGCCATAGAAAGCCCGGGATTATGCGCCATTGCGGCCGCGGCCAAGTTTGCAACTGCCAAAGTGAATTCATCTGATTTCGTATTATTTACCATTTGCCAAAAACCCTTTTATTTACTACAATTATACCACAAATAAACAACAAATAAAATTAAAGTCAAATTATAATGAACACCAACAATCGCCCTTTGGCCGACCAAATGAGACCAACAACAATTTTCGAAGTTGTCGGGCAAACAAACCTGCTTGGTGAAAATGGGTTAATACGCCGCATGGTGGACAATCATAACCTGTCTAACATAATTTTATGGGGGCCGCCGGGATGTGGCAAAACGACAATTGCACGCGCATTGGCACAATCTGTGGATATGGATTTTGTTCCAATGTCCGCTGTTTTTTCTGGCTCGGCCGATATTAAAAAAGCCATGGATGCGGCACGCATGAATCGCGACATTGGTCGCAACACACTTTTGTTTATTGACGAAATCCACCGCTTTAACAAAACACAACAAGATACATTATTACCATATCTGGAAGATGGCACCGTTGTCTTTATTGGTGCAACCACCGAAAACCCCAGTTTTAATTTGAATAACGCATTATTATCACGTTGCCACATTGGGGTTTTAACTGCGCTGAACACCGACGATTTAATGATTTTAATTGATCGTGCCGAAAAATTTTTAGATAAAAAATTACCTTTGACCATGGATGCAAAAATACACCTTGGGCAAATGGCGGACGGCGATGCGCGATTTTTATTAAACACAATTGAATATATTGCAAATGCAAATTTCAATCACGATTTAACACCAGACGAATTGGACAACGCGATTCAAAAACGCGCACCTTTAAGTGATAAAAGCGGCGATGAACATTACAACCTAATATCGGCTGTTCATAAATCTTTACGTGCCAGTGATACCGACGCCGCACTATATTGGGTTGCACGCATGATGACATCAGGCCAAGACCCAAAATATATATTCCGCAGATTAACCAGATTTGCAATGGAAGACATCGGCCTTGCCGATCCAAATGCATTACAAATTGCGATATCTGCATGGAACGCATACGAACGATTGGGCAGTCCCGAAGGCGACATCGCATTAACAGAATTGGTTGTATACCTGGGTACCGCACCAAAAAGTAATGCATGCGATCGCGCAATACATGCATCATACAGTGCGGCGCAAAAAACAGGCAGCCTGCCCCCACCAAAAAATATTTTGAATGCCCCAACCAAAATGATGAAAAATATGGGATACGGCGCAGGATACATTTACGAACCAGATACCGCTTTGGGTTTTTCCGGTCAAAACTGTTTTCCTGAAAAAATGTCACGACAAAGGTTTTATACCCCGGTTGAACGCGGATTTGAACGCGAAATAAAAAAACGCATTGATTATTGGGATGGTTTGCGCAATAAAATAAACAGCAAAAAATAAAGCGCCATTTGGCACTTTATTTTTTTAGAATAAAATATTCAAAAACAATCCAACGGTTGAATCTTCTTTTTCATATTCATACGCATATGTCGCGCCATACTGTGTCCGTCCAAATTGTTTAATCAATTTGAATTTCAACCATTCACGATCATACGCCGGATTTGTTGCCACACGCGCAGTAAACGCCGTACCAATCCGCCAACCTTCGATTAAACGGAAATATGCCTCTGGTGTAAAATCAATATACGACATACCACGTGTATCATCAAATACCCAAGTGGATTTAACAGTACCCGCCAATGTCACACCCGCCCATTGCCGACCAACACGCAATCCTGCAAAATATGTTGATTTTGCAAAATCAGGTTCACGCACATGACGATTTCCTGCAAAACGCGCACCAAACAAAATATCAGTTGCAACATGTGCAGAATTATCATCTGCCAATCCCGCACGATACGCACCATTTAATTCAACACTGGAAAAACCGCGTTCTTTGCGTGCGCGTACAAAATCAAATTGATAATGCACATTGGCACCCATATTTAACCGATTGTTCATGCCGTATTCAAACGATTGACCCAAACGTAAAATATCATTACCGTATTCAACGCCGGTGTTTGACAGCAAATGCTCGGTTTCCAGCATATACAACGGATCCGAAGTATCTGCATTTAAATAATCTTCATCCGCCGCATACGCTGAACCAAACGCAATCACAGTTCCAACAAAACCACACAACAACTTTTTCATACTAAACATCACTTATTATTTAAAACTGGAACATTACTTGCAGACCCACAGACCATTCACGATTCTTGGACAATTTCACAGGGAAAATTTGACTTGGATCCATAAAATCGGCCGCTGTGATTGGTAAATTACCCATATGCAAATCTTTCACTTTACCGTCTGCACTATCATACAAAGATGTTTTTGCATACAAATTCAAAGCGAAATAATCATTTGGTTGCCAACCGAACGCACCTTTGATTGAAAACTGATTATGCCAATCATATGCACCATACAAACCTTCTAAATTCAAAGTCCAATCTTCGGCCAACACAGTCCAAACACCCAATCCGGCTTCACCCATCCACAAAGTATCTTTGCTTTCGCCATACACTAACATTGCCCATGTGGTATCATCAGCCATATAATCGCCATAGTAATCACCTTCCATATTTACGGCCCATCCACGCAACAAACCATAGATTGTTGATGTCGCAACTTTATAACCAGCCTTTAAATCAGCAATAAAGTAATCCACACCATGTTTTTGATGTTCGTAATATCCAGATACAGTGGCAATCCAATCATTTGTATCAACAATGCGCCCCTGTAATCCCAAACCATAAACGTTCAGTCCTTTATTTTTGTATACATCGGTCCCACCTGTATCAACATCCTTCCATGTCAATTTATCTTTGTTATATTTTGCCATACCTTGCAAAGCGATTCTATCTGTCAATCCAAAACTTAAATCTTCTTTGATTGACCATTCGCCTAATTTTCTATCAACCGCACCGGTATCATTTTCGAATCTGTATTTACCCTCTAAATATTCACCAGTTGTGACAGAACCAAATTGACCCTGTAAAGGTTGATAAAAAGGATTCGCGATAAAATATTTGCGTTTCATCGTCTTTTTATATGTTTTACCTTTGACATATGTATCCTTTGCCACCATTGGTTGTTCCGCACGTTGTGAACGATATGTTTCAATACCGTCATATGCACCCGCACGACTAACACGATGTTGTGTATAACGCGGTGCATAATCATCGTGATAAGATTCCGAAGAACTACGATTAATTCTTATTGTATCACCTTCTGCATTTTGCATATTGATACTTTGATACATACTGCTACGACTGGTTGCGGCATTTGCCATACCAACAACAGATAAAACAGCCATAAATCCTAAAAATTTCATATTCATAAAAAACTCCTTTCTGGGTTTATTATATCACAAAAACACTGTATAAAAAAGCCATAATTACGCTTTAATAAAAATAAGTTATAACGGTATATGCGTAATTGTTTATGAGTGCAGTGTACAAGCGCTACATAAATGAATAAACAACAAGCAGATATGCCATACATATTAACAAAAACAGGTTATAATGGTATAGATGCGCAATTGTTTGCGAATGTAGTGTACAAATGCTACATGAATGAGCAAACAACAAGCAGATATGCCATTATAACCTGTTTTATAATATGTGCCGTTTATTATTCGCATCTGGCGCACTCACCACACCCTCTTGTTCCATGCGTTCCATAAATCCAGCCGCCTTGTTATACCCAATTCCCAAACGACGCTGGATATATGAAATTGTTGGTTTTTTATCACGAATAACAACTTCTTTTGCCTGGGTATATAAATCTGCATCTTTACCCGCTTTTATCTCTGTCGCAGACGGCGCAGTCCCAGATACACCACCATCATCTTCACCACTATCTGTGACACCGGCGGCATATTCTGGTTCTCCTTGGGAACGCAAGAAATCCCCAATTCGAGTTAATTCATCATCGGCAATAAACGCCGCATGAATACGCACAGGCACCCTGCCCGCTTCACTGAACAACATATCACCCATCGCTAACAATTGTTCTGCACCCTTTTCACCAAGTGTAGTCATAGAATCAATCACACTGCGCGCTTGGAAAGAAACGCGTGTTGGGAAATTCGCCTTTATAACACCAGTAATTGTTGTCGCATCTGGTCTTTGCGTTGCCATAACCAAATGAATACCCGCCGCACGCGCCTTTTGCGCAATACGTTGTACACATGCCTCTACCTCTTTACGTGCCAAACTCATAAGGTCTGCAACCTCATCAATTATAATCACGATATACGGCATATCTGCCAAATCAACCTCTTGGGTTTCGAATAACATTTCGCCTGTTTCTGGGTCTGTGCCAATTGCGACCTGTTGGGTCAATACTTCACCAGCTTCGCGTTTCGCCGCAACGATTTCGTTATAACTTTCTATATTACGCGCATTTACAACCTGCAACTGTTTATAACGATCTTCCATTTCACGCACAGCCCATTTCAATGCATTTACAGCCGCCGCCGGATCTAATTTCACAATCGGCGTAATAAGGTGTGGAATATCGTCCCAAAATCCAAAATCAACACCCTTTGGATCAATGATTATCAATTTACATTTATCCGGTGTGAAATGATACACAATTGATGTAATAATCGTTTGCACAAACACAGATTTACCAGACCCAGTGCGTCCTGCAATCAACATATGCGGCATTTTTGCCAAATCAAAATACATTGGATTACCACCAATATCCACCCCCAGCGCAAGTGGTATTTTATACCGCGAATTTACAAACATATCATTTTCAATAAGTCCGCGGAATCGCACAGTTTGACGATTCAAATTCACCATTTCAACACCAATCAATTGCGTCGATGGAATATGTGCAATACGAATATTTTCCGTCGCCATTGCGCGGGTCATATCCTTTACAGTTTTGGTGACTTCGGCAATTTTTGTTCCTTCGTCCGGCATAAATTCATAAAGCGTCACAATCGGCCCCGGTCTAATACCGGTCACATGACCGAACACATTATATTCTGCGAAATGCACCTCCATCGCTTCGGCATTGCGTTTTAATTCTGGGGTCACAACATTTTTACCAAATACAGATTCTTCCAAAAATTCGGGGTCTGGCATTTCATATTCTGTATCACCAATGACTTTTTTTGCCACCTTTCGCGGGGTGCGTTTTTTCTTTGGCTTTTCTTCTTCTTCATCTTCGTCATCTGTGGATTCTTGGACTGGCAAAATATGGAACGCAGATAACACCCACCGCACCGATGACCAAACCAATTCTGCAACACGAATTACATATTCTAATTTAATGTTCAACAAAGTACCCGCCATCCAAAAAAATCCACCCAGACATAATATACCCACAATAATTTGCCAATTACCCATAAACGCACCAAAATCACTTGATACAATTGCACCCAACATTCCACCGAACGAAGATGCCGGTATCAACATACCAAAACCCGCACATCCCAAACACAATGCAATAAATCCACGCAATATATTATATTCTGGGGTATCTTCTTCGGTATATCCGGAACCAATAAAATGCACACCTGCGCGCATACAACAAAGGAATAAAAATATCATTGGAATAAAACCAAACACATAACGGGTAAAACCAACAAACCACCCCAATATCCCATGATTACCAAATGTACTGGAAACCGCCCATCCGTCCAAATAAGAATTATAAAACACCGCAGACAATATACAAATTCCGCCAAACAAAAACAATATCAGCCCCAGCAACCGCCAAGCCAAACTTTTCAATGCCCCAGAAAGTTTTTCCGGTAAAAATCTTGATGTCCTTTCCATATTGGGCATTGTATCATAAAAAAGGCGAAAATTAAAGTGCCATTACTATTTTATTTTTCTAATTACGGCCAAAACAAAATCAGCAGACACCATACCAATAAATGCCCCAAAAATAACATCAGTTGGCCAATGTGCGCCAATTGCAACACGCGATATTGCAATCATAAAGGCCAAAGTCCATGTCATCCATTTGAACCGCGGCATCAACATTCCCAACATAACAAGTCCCGCAAACGACAATGCCGTATGCCCCGATGGCATAGAATTAAACGCCCACTCATACGTCCATGGGAAAAACCCAACAATACCAAAAGTATCAAAAAACACAGGACGCGCACGACCAAACACAAACTTCAAAATTTCTACAATAACACCCGACAAACACAAAGAACAAAAAACCAAAAAAGCATTACTGTTTTTCAATTTTGCATATGCATCTTTGAACAAAAATCGCACATTAAACCAATGCATATGTGTTGTTGGGTCATTTCGTAAATCATAAGTTTTTTTCAAATACATAAATATAGTTGCCAAACCAAAAACAACCACCCACACCTTTGCATCAAAAATATGTGCGAACCAATGCCACACACGACAATCATATTGTTGCATCCATACATACAACGGTATATCAAATCGCATAACACCAAAAATAATCAACGCCACCACAAATACAGTTGCAACAATTAATAATGGCCATTTAATTTTATTTTGTTTTGAAATAAACATGATATTTTCCTTATTCTGCAATCAACCGGTTATACACAGTTTTATCTGTCAAAATTCTTGTAGCAATTGCCGCAGACATCATATCTTCATCATCGCCACTGGTAATAACCGGACAACCACGACGCACCGCATCAACATTTACCTTTGCATCTTTGTTAAAATCTTGGATATTAAAATCATTATTTATAACATTTACAAAGAAAGCATTTTGTTGCTTGCTTGAACGAATATTCGATAAACATACAATTGGGAAAACGCCACGCGAATCCAAAGAAATTCCAGAACCAGATTTAATAGATTTGTTCAACAATTCCAACGCCGCACCATTTGATAAATCAATACGCGTTGCGATACGCGCACTGCCTGCGGTTGGTGTTCCAACCAAAACACCACGCCCATTTTCATAAATAGCAGACGCAACTGCTTCGGCGGTTCCGCGTGTCATATTAGACATCAACACAACCAAATTTGCATCGGTTATCGCATTTCCACCTGGCACAAATTCCATGTCTTCACCGGCGGTCTGCGATACACGCATAACCGGTTTTGCACCCATAAATAATCCCGCCATTTTTGTTGCCGCACGCGCATCGACACCCCCGGCGGCACGCAAATCCAAAATAATACCAGAAACATTATTATATTTTAACAAAGCCTCGTTCACTATATTTGCGGCATTATCTGTCATTTCATGTACAATAATTTCCAACAAAGCCGTATCTTGCATTGGACGATATATAATATCCGCATCTGCCAAAACAATTGTGGCACGACGCAACACAACATTACGATTACCAGACGGGGTCAATAAATGCAACTTTGCTGTTCCGCTGTTTAATCCATGTAATACAGATTCCAATTCACCATCCGCCATCGCCGCAACATCACGACCATTTATTTTATCAATCAAATCACTAATTTGAATCCCAGCCATATCCGCCGGCGAACCCTTTATCACAGATGACACACGAAAATCACCGGTTTGTTCCCGCCAACCATCAATACCCAAACTTGTCAAAATGCGATTTGGTTTTTGCGACAAAGTTTGCTTTTGAATATATTTCCCAGATTCATCAATACCCTGCATCAAAGCGGCAACCGCACGTTCATAAATTTCTTCATTTGACAACGCCGCCAAAGAATCATCGCGGTCGCGCATTTTATCAATCAAAGATTTTGTAATTTTTCCGTAATTTTCCCAATCGCCCGCCGCCGGCTTTTGAAAATTACCAACAATAGAATCACGCCACACCAAAATAATTCTATCATCTGTCGCCGCCAAATGCGCATTTGGACTTAAATGTTCCAAACTTTCAATTACAATACCAATGTTTTTTCCACCCCATTGCACAGAATCTAACTTTTGATAAATTTCTGCAAATGTTTTAACAGTGTCATCAACATCCGTTGCGGCATAGGCACAATTTACGGTCAATGCAAAAACCAAAGAAAAAATTAAATGCGATATTTTCATGTTTCCTCTCCTTTTTTTCTACATTGACCATATGTTTAATATTTTGTTTCACGCAAATTAAAGTGATACAAAATAACATTAGAAATATAAATAGATGTCAAAGTTCCCATCACAACTGAAAAAGTCATTGCAATCGCGAAATCACGCAACATCAAACCGCCAAACACATACAAACCAACCATGGCAAGTATTGTTGAA
Organism: Alphaproteobacteria bacterium; assembly: GCA_017534945.1. Lineage (GTDB taxonomy): Bacteria > Pseudomonadota > Alphaproteobacteria > Rs-D84 > Rs-D84 > Enterousia. The sequence goes on from JAFXVB010000026.1 coordinate 29,790, forward strand.
ATACTGGTCATCAATGTTCTACGCAACATTTCATTAACCGACAAATCAATCAAATCATTCATTGGCATTTTATGATATTTTTGGATATTTTCATCAATTCGGTCATAATTTACAACCTTATCATTAATAGAATACCCAATACCCATCAAAATAACCGCGATTGCCGTTTGGTTAAATTCCAATCCTGTAATTGAAAAGAACCCAAACATCAAAACAAAGTCCAATAACAAAGACACAAATGAACCAACCGCATAACCACCACGGTATCGAATCCAGATATAAACCGACATCAAAACAAACGAAACCAAGACGGCCAAAATACCACCACGAATCAATTCACCGCCAATTTTTGGACCAACGATTTGCACCTGGGAATATGTCACATTATCACCAAGTATGTTTTTAATTTCACCCACGCGAATATTTTGTTGTTCATCGGTTGAACCCTTTGGCAAACCGACACGCACCAAAACCGCGCCACCGTCAACGACCTGTAATTCTGGTTTAAATTCTGCCAACGCCGAACGCATTTTATCAATCGTATATTCCGCATTGACTGGTTTAACCTCCATCGCGATACCACCCGAAAAGTCAATTCCATAATTCAATCCACGAAATGCCAAAGACAAAATCGACAATAAAACCAACGCCCCAGAAATCCAATATGATAACTTGCGATATTTCATAAAGTGTAAATTCATACCAATCACCTTTTACTTATTTTTAATATAACCAATTTTTTTATTTTTGCCATGCATATACCAATCAATCAAGATGCGCGATAACACCAAACATGTGAACAAAGTCGTCAACACACCGATTGATAATGTCACCGCAAATCCACGAATTGGACCCGCACCAAATTCAAACAATATCAACGAGCAAATCAAGTTCGTTAAATTTCCATCCATAACAGTTTTTACAGAACGGGTAAATCCCATATCAACCGCACGCAATGTTGGAACACCGGCACGAACTTCATCACGAATACGTTCATACGGCAAGATATTCGCGTCAACCGCCATACCCAAAGTCAACACAATACCCGCAATACCCGGCAAAGTCAGTGTTGCCCCCAATACAGCCGACACACCAACAATCATTGCCAAATTCACAAACAAAACGATATCTGCAAACACACCGAACAAACCGTATGTCAATATCATGAACAGCACAATGAACAAAACACCCACAGCCGAACCAATTTTCCCAGACGCAATTGTATCGGCACCCAATCCTGCACCAACAGTGCGTTCTTCGATAACCGTTAATGGCGCCGGCAAAGCACCACTACGCAACAACACAGCCAAATCTTTGGCACCCTGTAATGTGAATCCACCAGAAATTTGTCCACGTCCACCCGGAATTGGTTCACGAATATTTGGCGCAGACAAAACTTTGCCGTCCAATACAATTGCAAATCTTTCATTTACATGTTCTGTTGTTAATTTTGCAAAACGACGCGCCCCCGATGCATCAAACACAGTGGTCACAACCGGCATATTATTTTGGTCAAAATCCGCCTGGGAATCTTTCAAAGATTCACCGGACACTTCGACATGGGAATACACCGGCACCATTTGCCCTGGGCTTTCCATATATGGCAAAAACATTGTACCACTTGGCGCACGCCCAGATGCCATTTGTTCTGGGGTCACATTTTCATTTACCAAATGGAAAGTCATTTTTGCCGTTTGTCCAATCAATTCTTTGATACGTTCTGGATTATCAACACCCGGTAATTGGATTAAGATATATTTACCACCCTGGCTTTGAATCGATGGTTCTTTGGTTCCCAATGCATCAATACGCCGACGAACAATTTCGATACTGCGGTTCAATGCATCGTTCACCATTTCTTGTTTTTGTTTTTCTGTGTATTCAACACGCACAATATTTCCAGACGATGAAACATCAACACCTGCACCTAACACACTTTTAAGTCTGCCTTTGGCCTTGGATATTTCATCACTATCGCGCACAGAAAGTGTTATCACGCCATCATTATTACGCAAATTTGAAAAACGAATAATACCACGATTTCTATCCACCAAAGCACCACGCACTTCGTCATACAATTGCACAGATTTGTCATGAAACATCGTATCGGTATTTACCTCTAATAACAATTGTGCGCCACCCTTTAAATCCAACCCTAAATTGATTGGCTGAATCCATGATGGAAAATATTTTGCCGCACCCGGCACCATGGTTGGCACAGCCAACAAAACACCAAACACTGCAACAAGAACAATTGCCAGTTTTTTAAACATATCCCATACCTTTTTTTATTTATTATTTAGATTCCACACCCGCAACAGCGTTTTTGTTCACTTCGACCACAACACCTTTTGCGATTTCTAATTCAATACTGGTTTCATTTATTTTTTTAATTGTTCCATAAATACCACCCGCCAAAACACGTGACCCAACCTTTAATGAATCCAACATTTTTTGATATTCAGCCATACGTTTTTTTGTGGGACGAACCATAAAGAAATAAATAATTCCAAACACAACCGCACAGTAAACCAACATACCAAACCAATTTCCATCGGTTGCAGTCGGCACATTATTTGCGACTGTATTTGCTGTATCTATTGTTGCTTCCATAATTTCTCCTTTTGATTACGCATGAAACATAGACAAAAAACCGCCAAAAGTAAAGAAAAAAACGCGAAAAATCCTAAAATTACAAAATAAAAAAAATCCGGCATATTTTAATGCCGAATAAAAACTTTAATCAAATCAAACTACCATGAACAAGTTGTCACATTATTGGTGGTTGTGCACTTTGTCACCTTTAACCAAATTTTATCACTTGTTCCAACATCATTTGAATGATTACCCGTTGTCACATAACCGCATTGAAATCCGGCGGCACAATTACCATTTTGTGGTGTCACCAACTTATCGCGTTGCAACACAGTAATATTCGCAGTATTCGCGGCAATTGTCGCCGTTGGCGCATGCGTTGAATCCGGTGCAGCATCAGTGGATTCCACCCCAGCTGATGTAGAAACAGATGCCAAATTACCAACCGTCACCGTTCCCGAAGGTGCCGTTCCCTGAACCGCGGTTAACTTATGTTCTTGGGGAATACGCCCTGTTCTGTATCCATATGCCGTAGTAGAAGAATCCGTCGTTCCATAATTAATATCATAAACAGATTTTTTAACAGTATTTGTTGTTGCCGCCTTAATCTCATTGGCCGCATTGGCAACCCCAACCACAAACAACATACCAAACAAACATGCGAAAATCTTTCTCATTTCAACATCCTTTCCACTTTTATACCTAATGATAACATATTTTTGTTTTTATGACAAATAAAAAAATCAACTTCTTTCAAAAATCACATCTAAATCTGCAATCGGTATAACTTTATACACCGGCCGTCCATGATTACATTGCCCACCACGCGTTGTATTTTCAATATCACGCAACAATGCGTTCATTTGGTTTAAATCTAATTTTTGCCCTGCCCTTAACGAGTGATGACATGCCCAATTTGCCAACTTTAAATGTAATTTTTCATTTAATTGCACAGAATGACCATTTGCACGCACTTCGTCTGCAATTTCATGCAATAAATGTGCCCAATCTAAATCCCAATCTGCCGGTTTTTCAAATATTGCAATTGCCGTATCACCAAATGCATCCAACACCACCCCAGATAATTTTAATTCGTCCACCACCGTCATAATTGCATTTACATCTTCGATACGCATATTTACAACAATTGGGGTCAACAACGGTTGCACCTTTATTGCATGTGTACGCACACGTTCGTATGTAATTCTTTCATGCGCCGCATGTTGGTCAACAATAATTAAATTATTCTCTTTTTCTGCCAAAATATATTTATCACCAATTTGACCAATTGCGCGTCCCAATGGCATATCATCAAAAACATCGACGCGTGTCGCCGGTTCTTCTTGGTTGTTTATAACAAAATCAGGACAAGACGCACGATTATCAAAAACTTTTTTATTATAATCACCCCCAGAATCACAAACGCGCATCACAGATGAATTATTAAAATTTTTTATATCATCACAATTCCGTATTCCTGCCGACAAATTCATTTGATGTGGTACCGGGGCATCAACCATATTTTGCGACACAGAAACATGTTCGTTCATTGTTTCTGCCAATCGTGCACGCAAAGTTTTAATAATAAAAGCCCGTACATGCGCCGGTTCTAAAAAATGCACTTCTGTTTTTGCCGGCGACACATTTACATCCACATTATGCGGATTTAACCCCAGAAACAATGCACACAGCGGAAATTCACGTGCATGCATAACATCCATATACGCCGCCCGCAAAGCCCCAACAATAACTTTATCTTTTACCGGGCGTCCATTTACAAATAAAAATTGATCAACCGATGATGCGCGTCGCAAAGTTGGCTCTGATATAAATCCATGGATTGATAATTCCGTTGACCCAGAATCCGCATTTATTTCCAACATACGCCCCAATATATCATCACCCATAACGGCCGCCATACGTTCCAACAAATCCTGATTTTTTGGAAAGAACCATTTATTATTCAAAACAAAACCGACATCACGCCGCGCCATCGCCAAACGCTTTACAATTTCCAACACAGACATAACTTCGGCCCGGTCGCCACGCAAAAATTTTAATCGCGCCGGAACCTTGGCAAATAAATTTTGAACACGAATACGCGTCCCAGAATCCCAATTTGATGGCTTGATTTCGCCTGTTGTTGCATTTAATTGCCACCCATTTGGTTCACCCGCATGATATGTATCAATTGTCACATCAGATACCGACGCGATTGACGGCAACGCTTCACCACGAAAACCCATATATGTAATATTTGTTAAATCATCATCTGGCAATTTAGAAGTCGCATGTCGCATAATTGATTTTTCTAAATCCGCGCGATTCATTCCCCGTCCATTATCAACCACAGTTATTGATGTACGTCCACCATCAACAACATCAACGACAATTTGATCGGCACCCGCATCCAGCGCATTTTCCATCAATTCTTTGACAACACTTGCCGGATTTTCCACCACTTCGCCTGCGGCAATTTGATTTACTAAAAAATCAGGCAAAATACGAACAGACATTTATGTTTAATCCTTGAATTTAACATCTATTATTTCAAATTCTTTTTCACCACTGGGCAATTTAACCGTACAACAATCACCAACACAACGGCCAATCAAAGCCCGTCCAACCGGCGAAGTACATGAAATAATTTGCCGTCCATCAGATTCCACATCCGACAAAATACGACATTGCATACGATTACCATCTTCGTCTTCGGCAACAACACGCGCACCAAATACGACCCGGTTTCCAGACAAACTGTCCACATCAATTACATTTGCATTTGCGACAATACTTTCAATATATTGAATTCGTTTATCAATTTGTCTTTGTTTTTCTTTTGCCGCACTGTAATCCGCATTTTCAGACAAATCCCCCAACGAACGCGCCCATTGGACAACACGCAAAATTTCAGGTCTTTGAACCTCTTTCAAATCTTTTAATTCCTTTAACAAAGCGTCAAAACCGGCGCGCGAAATTGGCTTTTTTTCTTCCATATCTTTCACACTATTACATTTATTTAGCAGCCCAAATTATACACTTTCATTTTAATTTTGCAATTATCAAATGAACAAGTTATAATTCCCAGTAATACTGGTAAAAAATAAATGACAATATTTAAATCGACAATTTTATCACGATTTTTATTACGTCGCTTTTTTGGCGGCATTGGTATTATATTACTTATAATATGTGGAATTATATACGCCGTCACTTTTGTTGAAAGATTACCATCAAATCCGGATACTATTTCTGCGATAATGGACGCATGGGTGCGGTTATTGGAATATATTCCACTGTTTTTGCCATTGGCGGTATTTATGGGAACATTATTGGCAATGTATAACCTGACCCGTTCATCCGAAGGAATTATTATTTCCAGTGCGGGCCTGTCCCCATATCAAATTGCACGTCCATTTTTATTTGGTGCGGCAATTGTTGGAATATTTGCAACAACCGTCATCAATCCATATTTTGTAAATGTCAGTTCTAAAAATTTAACCAACCATGAATTACAGTTGATTGATAACGCAATATGGATTCGTGAAGAAACCGATTCGCATTTTTTAACGATGCAGGCACAAAATATGAAAAAACAAAACACAGATTTGGTGTTTTTAAACGCAAAAATTTTTGTCCAAGATAAAGATTTCAAATTAACAAATCGTATTGAAACAGATGCCGTCACTTTATCAGATACAGGTTTAGAATCCAAAAAGGCGCAAATTTGGGATTCACATGGAAATGTATCCACAAAAAAATGGAACATTGAAACACAAATTACACCAAAAACAGTACTGGATAGATATCTGCAACCGAATCAAATTTCTTTTTGGGAATTACCACGATTTATTAAAAAAATGAACGCAATCAGTGTTTCAACACGCGGCCATTCGGTTCAATTTTGGACATTACTATTTTTACCATTAACCATGATGGCAATGACAACACTGGGTATCGCTTTTTCACAAACGCGTCAACGCCGAAACTTTAACTTTGGATTAAAGTTCAGCCTGGGGATTGTCACATGCTTTTTAATGTATTTCATGATAAATACATTTAACGCATTGGGGGCAACAGGTGCATTACCACCAATATTGGCCATTATCGCACCACCAATCATTATTATCGCCGGTGCCGGCGTGTTCATAGAACATTTTGATACAATTTAAAAATGGGGAATACAAATGCCATTAAAAAAGAAAACAAACACAAAAAAAATTCTTATTTGGTTGGGTATAATTGTCATTATTGCATTTATGATTATGTATTTTGCCCCAATCCAAACAACGATTGAATTGGAATTATACCCATGAACTATATCGATGTTTTTTTAGAAGCATTATCCGCAGAAAAAGGTCGCAGTGAAAAAACACTGAACAGTTATGCATCAGATTTATCTTTGGCGGATGCGGCATTACCAAACGGATTATTAGGTGCGACCGATGTCGATATACAAAACTACATTGCATCATTACCCGATAAAGCATCCAGTATCGCCCGCAAAGCCAGCAGTCTGCGCGGATTTTATAAATTTTTAATGTTGGAAAAAATCATAACAACCAATCCAACAAAGAACCTTGAATTGCCCAAACGCGCCCGTCCGTTGCCAAAATTGTTATCCGTTGAAGAAATAGATTTATTGATATCGTCCGCGGGCGATATAAAAACATCTGTGCGTTTGCGCGCCATGATTGAATTATTGTATGCATCGGGATTGCGCGTTTCTGAATTATGTGAAATGCCAATGTCTGGGATATTGGGCGACCATTTATTAATTCATGGCAAAGGTGCCAAAGAACGTATGGTTCCCATGCATGCGGGCGCAATCCACGCATTGGAAAAATGGTTAGAATTACGCGGCGATATCGATTCGAAATATGTATTCCCGGGTTCTGGGAAAACAGGTCATATAACACGCGATGGATTTTTCAAAATTTTAAAAAAATGCGCAACACTTGCCGGTATAAATCCAAACCAAGTATCACCACATGTTTTGCGACACTCTTTCGCATCGCATTTATTGTCGCATGGCGCAAATTTGCGTGCAATTCAAACTATGTTGGGACACGAAGATATTTCAACGACACAAATTTATACCCATGTTTTACCGGAACAATTGCGTGAAACAGTGGAAAATTATCATCCATTATCTAATAAATCAAAGGCAACAAAAAAATGATAACCAAATGTGATCATCCCAGATGCACCAAAGCCGGCACATGTCGTGCGCCAAAAAATCGCGATTTGCGCGAATATTGGCATTTTTGCACTGAACACGCCGCAGAATACAATAAAAATTGGAACTATTATGCTGACATGACCCCCGAAGAGATAGAGGCCGATTGGGAACGGCAAACATTTGGCGCACCACTTAAAGAAAAAAATAAAGCCAATGCTGACGAGGCAGATTATATCAAATTCCTAAACGATTTTTTAACCGGACGCAGTCAATTTGACCGCACACCACCCCCCAGCAAATTACCCACCGGGGTCAGCGGCGCATTTCGTACATTGGGATTACCACTGACCGCAACTTGGCGCGAAGTTGGTGCAAAATACAGACAACTTGCAAAAAAACACCACCCCGATACCGCAACCGATAAATCATCAGCAACGGCTGAATTTACCAAGATAACAACCGCATATAACACATTAAAAAAGTATTTTAATAAATAAACTTATTCGGTTGCATGATGCGCCCCCTTGTGTTATGCTGAAACCACGATAAAAAAGGAAATTAAGGATAAAAATATGTATGACATTATAATTCTTGGTTCTGGACCTGCGGGATTAACCGCCGCAATATATGCTGCACGCGCAAATAAAAAAACATTGATTATTGCGGGCGACACACTTGGCGGACAAACGGCAGAAATTGCAAATCTGGAAAATTACCCGGCTTTTACTGGGTCTGGTATGGATTGGATTCAATCCACATTGAAACAAGCAACCGGTTTTGGTGCCGAAATTGTTTATGCTTCGGTCACAGAAATCAAGAATAATGAATCTGGTTTTTCTGTTGTATGCGATAATGGCAAATCTTTTGAAGCAACCGCCGTTATTATGGCAACCGGTGCACGTGCGCGGCGATTGGAAATTGATGGTGCAAAGGATTTGGTCGGCAACGGTGTATCATATTGCGCAACATGCGATGGATTTTTCTATTCTGGGAAAAAGGTTTTGGTTATTGGTGGCGGAAACAGTGCATTAAACGACGCATTATATTTGGCTGATTTGGCACGCGAAGTTCAAATAATATACCGCAAATCGTCATTTACACGTGCCGAAGCAATTATCCGCGATCGTGTTGCGCAACGCGAAAACATTAAACCAATATTCAATACAGAATTAAAATCGATTCGTAAAAAACCTGATTCAGCAACCGGCGAATTGATTGCAACAACAACCGATGGCACCGACATTGTATGTGATGGAATATTTGTCGCCATTGGACATGAAGCAAATACCGATTATTTGGACGAATCTGTTAAGCGCGACGATGTTGGACGCATTGTGGCGGACAATTTGCCGGCTGGATTATTTGTTGCAGGCGATGAAAAAAGTGGAATAAAGATGCAGGTTGCAACCGCGGTCGGTTCTGGATGCGGTGCCGCCATGGACGCAATAAGTTATGTAAATACCAAAGGAAAATAAAATGTTGGATATAAAATTTATTCGTGAAAATCCAGACATCGTGAAAAATGCATGTCGTGTTAAAAATTTTCCCGATGTGGTGGATGAATTATTGTCTTTGGATGCGCGTGTTCGTGAATTAAAGACAACAACCCAAACCAAAACCGCTGAAAAAAACAAAATTTCACGCGAAATTCCAACTGCCACTGACAAGGCTCCATTGATTAAACGCAGCAAAGAAATCAGCGACGAAATCGCCGCAGACATGGCTGAACTGGCTTCTAGCGAAGAAAAATTAAAAGATTTAATGCACCGCGTTCCACAAATCCCAAGTGCCGATGCACCAATTGGCCCAGACGAAGAATCTAATGTCGAAGTTCGTCGCAAAGGCTCTCCACGCAAATTTGATTTCACACCACGCCCCCAATGGGACTTGTTGGATATGAACGGTTGGTGGTGCCCAGAAAAGATTGCAAATATTTGCGGAACACGCGTCTATGCATTGTGTGGTGAATTGGCCGAATTGGAATTAGTCGTCCAAACATACGTCATACAAAAATTGATTAACAAAGGTTTTAAATATATCGATTGCACATCAATCACAAAACCACAAACAATCTTTAACGCTGGACATTTTATGGGGTCTGATTTATCTGTAATGAACAATGATGTATTTATGTTGACCGACACCGACAGATGTTTGGCCGGCACATCTGAAATAATCATGAATTCTTTGTATACGGATGAAATTCTGGGCGAAAGCGAATTACCAATCAAACTTGCTGGCTTTTCACCATGTTTTCGTAAAGAAGCCGGTGCGGCGGGTCGTGACACACGTGGATTGGTTCGTGTTCACCAATTCAAAAAGGTTGAACAATTTATTTTCTGCAAACCCGAAGACAGCGATAAAATGCACGAATTGCTGTTAAACAATTTATGCGAAATTATGGAAGATTTAGAATTACCATATCGCGTTATTGCAAATTCCACAGGTGATATGGGATTCAATAAAGTAAAAATGAACGATGTCGAAGCATGGATTCCGTCAGAGTCCGCATATCGCGAATTGGGGTCATGTTCATCAATTGGAACTTTCCAGGCACGCCGCACAAACACGCGTTATCGCGAAAACGGCACAAATGAAGTTAAATTTGTTGCGACATTAAACAATACTGGAATTGCCCTGCCACGTGCATTGGTTCCAATTATCGAAAACCACCAAAACCCTGATGGTTCGGTCAATATTCCAAAAAAATTACAACCATTAATGGGCGGTCGTACTAAAATTGGTGGAAAACATTAAATTTCAACCGCCCTATCGCGCCGTAGCATTGTTCGTAATCTTGAATCACATTTCACACTTAGCGGCGAAGGCGGATGGGCGGCAGAACAAAGATTGGTGGAAAACACTAAAAATAAAAAACTCCCATTTGGGAGTTTTTTTTATTTCTGGTTATCTCTAAATAATCTTGAAAGCAATTCTTTTAATGTTGGTTTTGGATTCACTATATCTTTCCAATCTTTCAACGCCTTTTCCAAATGTTCATCTTTAAAATTATATTTTTCAAAATATTTTTCATAATAGACAACTCTATGATATGCCTCTAAAAATGCAAAATATGCTTTATAATTTTTTTCAGCCCCACAAAACCAATCAGGGTGCCCTGACATTATTTCTAATCCGGCCGGTATATTGATTGTAATATCAGGTTTTGTTCCTTTTACTTTTTCTATGAATCTTAATGCGCTATCATACAAATCTTTTTTTAAAAAAATATTATAACTTGTTTTCATATCCACCCCTTTTATTACCAGCTTTACTTATATTGTTGACGTGTATATTTATCACTAAATATTTTTATCAAATTTCGTTTTAATGCATTACGTTCATTTACAACGCGCGCCCACTTTGCAATTTTTTGTGCATATGATTTAATAAAATCTTTATCAACATGTGTGCTATACACGTCTGCATAATAAAAATTCTGTACACGATTACAGAACTTCCAAAACTCATTATCTTGGAACAATGATTGTGTTTTATGATACACAATTGTATATGGTTGGTCCACTCTACTACCCTTAACCACACCAGCAACATAATCAACACCATATTCCAAAATATTTTTCTTTATTTTTGGACTTTGTTCCATATATACAAAAGCACGTTTATTCCATTCTGCATTTGTATATTTTGGATCAAAATATTTATCTGGATTTTCGGCAATATCACCCAAAACAACCAACGCACGCGCATATCTCCATGTTCTGCCATATTTTGCGTCTGTCTTGAAATGCTTTTTCATATCAGCACGCACAATAGAATATATATCGGCAAAACACTGTTTAATAATTGCCTTCATATTTTGATTTTCCAAATTATCCTGCATTTCAACCCCCTATTATTGGTCTTAACAAAGTTAATATAGACAAATTTATTAAAATGTCAAGATTTATATTGACAACCATTATATTTTACATATAATTTGTTGAAATTGCAAAAATATAGTATAATCTATACACTTATTACGCAAAAATGGGGATAAAAGTTATGAAAATTCGCAACATTGCAATTATTGCACACGTGGACCATGGGAAAACAACCCTGGTTGATAACATGTTGAAACAAGCCGGAACTTTCCGCGCAAATGAAAAAGTCGAAGACCGCGTCATGGACAGTGGCGATATTGAACGCGAACGTGGTATTACCATTTCTGCAAAACCAACATCAATCCAATGGGGCGAATATAAAATCAATATTGTGGACACCCCGGGACACGCGGACTTTGGTGGCGAAGTTGAACGCATTTTATCCATGGTTGACGGCGTGGTATTGCTGGTCGACAGTGCCGAAGGCCCCCTTCCCCAAACAAAATTCGTATTATCCAAGGCATTAAAACTGGGGCTGCGTCCTATTGTTTGCATCAATAAAATTGACCGCGGTGACGCCCGTCCCGAAGAAGTTTTAACCGAAACATTTGATTTATTTGATAAATTGGGTGCGGACGACGCACAACTGGACTTTCCATATTTGTATGCGGTTGGTCGTGATGGTTGGGCTGTACGCGATTTAAAAGATATTGATAACCCAAACAAAGACCTTAAACCTTTATTTCAATTGATTGTCGACCATGTTCCAGCACCAGATTGTAATGGTACACGTTGTCAAATTGATGCGCCGTTTACAATGCTTGCCACAACATTAGAGGCCGACCCATATGTTGGTCGAATCTTGACGGGCAAAATTGAATCTGGGACTGTCAAAGTTGGTCAAACGGTAAAGGCCATAAATATGGCAGGCGAATTGATTGAAACCGCAAAAATCACAAAAATTATTGAACACGCTGGCGTAAACAAAGTTTCACGCGATTCTGCATCCGCGGGCGACATTGTGGTTTTGGCCGGATTTACACGTGCAACTGTGGCGGACACATTATGTGACCCGTCTGTCACAACACCAATCCCGGCAATTCCAATTGACCCACCAACGCTCACTATGACTTTCTTTGTGAACACATCACCATTGGCGGGAAAATCTGGTAAAAAGTTGACTTCTCGTATGATTGGCGAAAGATTATTCAGAGAGGCCGAAACAAACATCGCATTGCGTGTCACACAAAGCGCGAACAATGAATCTTTTGAAGTTTCTGGTCGTGGCGAATTACAATTGGGTATTTTAATTGAAACAATGCGTCGTGAAGGATTTGAATTAAGTGTCAGCCGTCCACGCGTTATTATGCACACCGGCGACAATGGTGAAAAATTAGAACCAATCGAAGAAGTTGTTATCGATGTTGATGATGAATTCAGCGGTGTTGTTATTGAAAAAATGACAAAGCGCAAAGCAACAATTACCGAAATGAAACCTTCTGGCATCGGCAAAACGCGTATTGTATTTTCTGCACCATCACGCGGCTTGATTGGTTATTTGTCGGAATTCCGCACAGATACGCGTGGCACCGGTATTATGAACCGCGTATTTGATAAATATGATGAATACCGCGGCCCAATTACTCAATATCGCCCGGGGGTTTTGGTTTCAATGGAAGCGGGTCAAACAACAACATACGCCCTGCATAACTTGGAACCACGCGGTGTCTTGTTTGTCGGCCCCCAGGTCGAAGTGTACAGCGGCATGATTGTTGGTGAACACAGCAAAGAAAACGATATAGAGGTTAATCCAGTAAAAGGGAAACAATTAACCAATGTGCGTTCTGTCACCGCCGATGAAAAATTATTCTTGGCACCACCACGCAAAATTTCATTAGAAGAAGCATTGTCTTATATCCAAGACGATGAATTGGTAGAAGTGACCCCGGCAACAATTCGTTTGCGCAAAAAAGAATTAGACAGCGGGAAACGCAAAAAAGCATATCGCTTTGCCGAAACCAACGATTAAAAAATGCCAGATTCAATGCATAAAGCGCCGTTTTTTTACGGCGCTTTTTTTATTATCCTTCATACTTTAATTTTCGTTTTAACCACCGGCGATATTGCCCTCTTCTTTCACGTCCTGGAATCACACAAGACGAATAATGAATAATAAAATGTTTTATGTTATTCAACGTCACACTGCCGTACTTTTTATTATATTCACCCATCGCAGATTCATATTCAGCCAAATCTTTTTTATCCGGCACAGTGTCGCGTTCTGTATATTTAAATCCGTATACTGCAAAGAAATCCCGCATATGTTCGTTTACACCGATAATCTGTGGCACACTTGAACAATGGTCGGTTGGCTTTGGTTCCACAGAACCCGATATAAATATTCCATTTAACCCCTTGGTATCATTAATCAGGTTTTGAATATCCGCATTACATTTAGGCTCACGATTTCGTTTAATTTGAATAACTGTGCCACCGCGTTTCATAAACAAAGCCAAGTGCAATGCGGTTCCCGCACATCCCGCCAATACTTTACAATTTTTCACCAAACCAATTTGTTCGGTCAAAGGCAATGTTTCCGGACAAATAATTTTATATCCATTTTTTTCAAAAATCTTTTGCACTTTTTCCTCGCCATATGTGCGCCGTTCATGCATTGCGGTTCGCGACACATATATTTTATCATATAACTTTTTTGGATTTTTTACCGACTTGGCAATTGCGTCATATGTTTTACCAAAAGCCACAGACGAATACACCGGTATATTAAACGCCTGGTCTGGGACATAGACATTACGAAACCTTGTTGTTTCGTTTAAAATCAAAATATTATCACGCGCAACACCTAATAATTCCAACAATTCAAACATATATTTCGGCACAGGATTTATATCTTTATTATTTATCAAAACAACCTTCATATTTTTGTATTTTTTATCCAATAACGCATATGCACGATTCATATGTTCTAACAAAAAATGTCCAAATTGTGGAAATACATTACCAACAAAAACCACATCTGCATCAACATAAGGAATATTTTTATGATTAAATTTTGGTATAAATTGCCCATTATTTTTGCGAACCTGGCGCGAAGATTTTACAAATTTGAAACGATCATCAAACACACCAAAACCATGTTGATGTTCGTTCACAACGATTCCGCGCGGATATTTTTGAATATTCACATTACGCATATACTGATGCGATACAGATTTTTCAAAATATTTTTCAAAATCATTATCTGCAAATAATTTATACCACATAAAAAAATCCTTATTGTTGAAAACATCTTATAAACATTGTATATTATAAGCAAACAAGGAAACAATGTCCAACACTAAACGACTTTTTTTATTTGCAGGATACGACAAAAACGGCGTCATTGATGATGCATTGGTTTTTTATATACGCGAATTATCCAAATGCGGCGATGTTATTTTATGTATGGATTCAAAATGTCCAAAGCCTGAACTGGACAAGGTAAAAAAACACACCATTGCGCGTATGTCTGTTCGCCATGGCGAATATGATTTTGGTTCATATAAACGCGCATATGAATATGCAAAAAAGCATAATATATTGGATAACTATGATTTTGTATATGTCGTGAACGATTCGGTATATGGCCCATTACATAAATTAAAACCGATACTGGAAATAATGGAATCGTATAACACTGATGCATTTGGTATGACCGAAAGCAAACACACCAAATACCGCCATATACAATCTTGGTTTATGGGCATGCGTAAATCTGTATTCAAAAATGATTGGTTTGATAAATTTATCATGGGGGTTGAAAAACAACCACATAAATATTTGGTGACTGTGTTATATGAAAACAAATTCACAGATTTATTAGAAGAAAATGGTGGCACGTGGCGTTGTCCTTTTATTTGTCCCGGGCGCAGTGTTTATAACAACCCCAGACGGCTATTTCGCCAAGGTTGTCCATTTATAAAAAAAATATCATTTACACGACATAATGGTGCGGTTGGACATCAACTGTATTATGTACTAAAACATTGTGATAAAAGCGCGGCAAAACACATAATAAATGGCGCAAATCATGCATATACACAAAAATATATATCATGGCTATTGACACCAAACCCATTTGCATACTTTACCCGCGGAATAAAATACGCAATCCAAAAAATCAAAGGAATAAACAAATGAAAAAATTGAAAAAAATTGCCGCAATTACTATGGCACGTGATGACGAATTTTTCTTGTCCCGTTGGATTGCATATTATGGAAAACAATTCGGCACTGAAAATTTATATATATTACTGGACGGCACCGACCAAAAGATACCTGTGAACGCGGGCAAAGCAAATATAACAAAATTACCACATAAAAACCTATCGCGTGCGGCGGGCGACAAATACAGAATTGGCGAACTATCAAAATTATGCACAAAATTATTAAAAAAATACGATATCGTAATCGGTTGCGACAGTGACGAATTTTTAATCGTTGACCCAAATACAAAACAAACATTACGCGAATATTTATCCAATAAAAAAATCAAAACATCATTATCCGGGCTTGGGTTGGATATTGGTCAAAACATGAATTGCGAATTAGAATTGGACCGCAACGCACCATTTTTAGAACAACGGGAATATGCACTGTTATCCACGCGTTACACAAAACCAGTGGTAAAAACAACACCCACCCCATGGGGCAGTGGTTTCCACAGTATCCGTCATCATAATTTTCATATTGATAAAAATTTATATTTATTACACTTTGGCGCAATTGATTTAAAAATGTTGGAACAAAAGGCCGCCGCCCGTGGTACAGATTGGTTAAACCACCTGAATCGTCGTGGAAATGGCACAATAAATGCCACAACAAATCTAACACCACATGGCGAAAAATGGTTACGAATTGCACGTATAATGCAAACATACATGCGCCCAATATATGCATTACGCAAACCTGCAATGTTGGGAATAAAACGCGTTGTTAAAATTCCAAATAGATTCAAGAAATCAGGGATTTAATCTGGCGACATACTGTCTTGTAATCAAACCGTTTTAATTCGCGCGTTGATAAAAGTATCATTTGTTTTATATCCACTTTTTTATCATAAACATCCGCCATACATTGTGCCAATTGTTGTGCATTTCCCGGCATAAACAATAATCCACCACGACCCGACATCAAAATTTCATGTGGCCCATATTTACAATCCGCAGATATATTCAAAGCGCCCACCACTTGGGATTCAATTAAAACAGTTGGCAAACCTTCGCCATAACTGGATAAAACATTTGCAATCGCACACCGCATAAACACGAACGGATTTTTTTGTGCGCCCACAAAAGAAATATTTTTATACGATTTTAAATCACTTGCGTACTGTTTAAAAACATCCAATTTATCACCACCACCCACAATAACCAATTTTACTTTTTTATGTGTATGCCAAAACAAATCAAATGCATTCAAAAGTGTCCTTATATCTTTATCATATGACATCCGCGACACACAGCAAAAATATTCACCACGCAACGGGCATTTTTCACTTGATTTGATTTTAATAGCTTCAATATCAATCGGGTTATAAACACGTATAAATTTATCACGACATTGCGGGTATATCTGTCTTAAATCATTTGCGCAATCATCGGTCAACACAACGACATTATCATAATCATCCAAATTTTTGGCAAATTTACGCCGAACAAAAACATTTAACGAAGAATGAAACCAAGCAATTTTTTTTGCGCCCCGCACTTTCTTAAATTCTTTTGCAAAACCAAAATCATGATAATCAATCAAAGTATCAAACCCAGATAATTTGTGTGAAACAGATGTTATACGCAATACAAATCGATAAACATCACGACACAAATGTTTTATAACACGCCAAAGGAAAAATCGTGGCATACGCGTTCCAAAATATTTTGACGAATACAAAACAATTCTTTTTACCGATGGATGTTTCGTAAACCAATCAACAAATGCAGGTTCACAAATATCGACAAAACTGACCACAGATATATCTAAATTTTTATCCAAAACCAAATTATCCAATGTGCGAATCAATACAGATTCAACACCGCCCAATTGCATATCTCGCAAACAAAAAGCCACTTTGATTTTTTTCATAACTATTATTTGCCAATAAAATCTAAAATTTTTGTTGCCAACCTGCGGCGCGATTTTGGCACAGATTTAAACACACCTAAATCATATAAATCTGTGAACGCCTGCTTTGCGGTTGTCAATTCTTCGTCCGTTTTCAAATATTTAATTTTACGAAAAGCCCAATTAACAAAAAACCACAGAAAATTTTCACTCCATAATTTCATTTGATGCGCATTTGCTTGGTCACGATACAACACAAACGCATCTTTGATACCTTCTATCAAAGACATCATTATCCGCAATTGTTTTGCAGATAAAACAATTCCACCAAAATTTGGAATATAATAATAAAGTGGTAACGGCGCAATCGTGACACGTGGATTACGCATCATAACACGCGACCACCATGGAAAATCTTCGAATAAAATACCTTTGATAAATGGAATATCTTGAATCAAAGTGCGACGATACATGTTTTTCCAAACCTGGCAATGTTTAATTAACCAATGACGATTTTTACGAAACGCGTTATGTGCACTGTCTGTTGCGTATTCATACACATCATCAACAGTTCTAGATTTAATTTTATCCACATTGTATCTTTTTTTGATGCCCATTGGCACAACATTATCTGTATCCAATCCAAGTTTATAATACACCATCAATTGCGGACGATAAAACCGGTCATATGTGAACGATACAATATCACTGTTATTTTTTTGAGCCAACGAATATGCAATTTCCATTGTTTGTGGATGAATAAAATCATCACTGTCCAGATACATAATATAATCACCGGTGGCATATGGCATACCGGCATTACGCGCATCCGATAATCCGCCATTTTCTTTATGCACAACAACAAATCGTTTATCCAGCAAAGCATAAGATTCTGCAATTTCGCCGGATTTATCGGGACTGCCGTCATCAACCAAAATTGCCTGCCAATCTGTAAATGTTTGTGCCAACACCGAATCCAAACAGCGCGCTAAATATTTTTCAACACCATACATTGGAATAATGATTGATATTTTTGGTGCCATGTTATCCCCCTTTTTACATTTTATTTATCATAACATCTGCAAACGAACCCGGAACCGGATTATCAGATCCACGATAAGTTGTTTTTTGAAAAAATGCACCAGATGTCACATCATCAAAAGTTTTCTGGTCAAAAGGTTGATTTTGATATGTCCACCATAATGCATGTGTGGGATCTTGGACCACATGTGGCATTTTTGCAAAATATTTTTTTGCGCGTTCATCATTTTCAACCAAAGTTTTAAATAACAATTGATGCATAAAATAATCAAATATATGATTTTCATGCATCCAATAATCCAAAATCATGGCTCTCCATGCCGCCAATAAAAACGCCCCGCGACGCGCACGAATAAAACAGTTTTGACAAAAACTGTATGGACTGCCCCCTATGTTATAATTATCACCGGTTAAATACATAAAATAATCTTGGTTTTCAATCCAATCTGGAATTGGTGCCGTCACAAATCCCGTTGAATCCAACCAATAACCACCATGCCGATACAATAATTCAACACGACAAATATCCGCAAAATGCGCATGACCAATTTTACCCTCTTTATATTTCTTCACAATTTCATCTGGCAAAGAAATATAATCAAACACAGTATTCGCATCCAATACAATCAATTCTTGCTTGCAATGACGACGCACACTGCGGAAACATGCCTTTACCAATGCCGGTGCGGCATCTTCACCCTGAAGCCACAAAGTCCAAATTTTATCATTATCGTCATCTTTGATAACATCGGTTTCTTTTACAGAATTCACAGCCGGCAAATATCTTTTAAAATATTGTGATACAATTTTAGCGGTCGCGTCTGTTCGCACCTTTCTGCGTGCCAAACGATTAAAAAAATGAAAATTAAAAATATGACCAATTAAAACCAATTTCAATGTTGCAAAAGATCGTGCAATATTCATATCCGCCCCTTTTTTTATTAAATTTCAGGCGACGCAAAATCGCATCGCCTAAAAACAATTTTATTCCTCTGCGACACCAACATCATCATCGTCCGCCGGCCCAGTTGTCATTTCTTCGGCAATACCGCTTGCCTTTTCCATAATCTTATTTAACAACTCTTGCTGAACATCTGGGTGTTCTTTTAACCATTGACGAACATTGGCTTCGCCCTGACCCAATCTTTCATTATTATAAGAATAAAATGACCCCGCCTTTTCGATGATATTATATTTCACGCCCATATCTATAATTTCACTGATACGCGAAATACCTTCGCCATACATTATTTTAAAATCAACCGTTCTAAAAGGTGGCGCAACTTTATTTTTTACAATTTTGACACGCGTTTCATTACCAACGACATTTTCTTTATCTTTGATTGCGCCGGTTCTGCGAATATCCAAACGAACAGACGCATAGAATTTCAATGCATTACCACCCGATGTTGTTTCTGGATTACCGAACATAACACCGATTTTCATACGAATTTGATTGATGAATATCAAAAGCGTATTGCTACGCGACACAGACCCCGCCAACTTTTTTAATGATTGCGACATCAAACGCGCAGTTGTTCCAACAAACGAATCGCCGATATTACCTTCTAATTCTGCCTTTGGCACCAATGCCGCAACCGAATCAATCACAACGACATCAACCGCCCCAGATTTAATAAGTGTATCCGCGATTTCCAAAGCCTGTTCCCCGGAATCAGGTTGTGAAATAATAAGTTCAGAAACATTACAACCTAATTTCTTAGCATAACTTGGGTCCAAAGCATTTTCCGCATCAATATATGCGCATGTACCACCTTTTTTTTGTGCTTCGGCCACCGCATGCAGCGCCAATGTTGTTTTACCAGAACTTTCCGGCCCATAAATTTCAACGATACGACCACGCGGATAACCACCAATCCCCAGCGCAATATCCAACCCCAGCGAACCAGACGATATTGCCTCTATATTTTGTTGGGACCCATCGCCCATTTTCATAATTGCTTCTTTACCGAATTGTTTTTGGATTTGTGCCAAAGCCGATTCTAAGGCCGGATTTTTAGCCGGTGTTGCGGCCACTTCTTTTTCTTTTTTTGCCATAAATTTCCCCTTTGATTTATTACTCGAATCATACAAGGAATTTTCCCAATTTGCAAGCCCGTTGCAATAAATATTATTTACCCAAAAACCAAATGCGGAAAGAGAATGAAGCAAACGCGCCTTGTTAAAAGAATCAAATATGGAAATAGAGCGAGGTAGATACGCAGTTATAATGCGAAAAGAGAATGGAGCAAATGCGCCGTTGTTTGTAAGCGTAGTGTACAAATTGCTACATGAGCGCGCAAACAACAAGCAGTTGCCCATTATATTTCCGCACTATTTGCGCAATAATACAAACAAAGTCATCACACCCACCGCAATTGGAACAAACCATACCGCCGATGTAGTTCCCATTATTGCAATACACGCCGCACCCAAAATTGGCGCAATTACTTTTGGCAGATAAACCGTTGTTCTAAAAACCCCATAAAATCGTGATTGTTCGCTTTTTTGTGCATTATCGAAAAAGAACAAATCATGCACCGGTTCCATAAACGCCCCAGAAATTTGCCATAAAACAAATATTGCCAGCAATGGCACCCCTTGCAAAAATGTCGCCAAAGTTGCAAATACAACAAACGAAGAAACACCAATCACCATCAATGTTTTTGCGCCAACTTTTTTCACTAAATTACCAATAAAAGTATCAAATATAATATACGGCACAATACCCAATGTTAAAACCCATCCCAACACATTTGCAGAAAAGCCCTGTTCTACAACCACAATCGGCACATATAATACACGCATCGCCGCCAAAGCATAAAAACCAAAATTTATAAAATAAGAACGTGGCATGCCGCTCCGCCGGAAAAATGCCAAAGTATTCAACCACAAAGATTTAAATGTTCGACGCGGACTGACGGTTTTAATTTCTTTATCCGCCTGAACTATACCAAATCGTTTAAAAAACAACAATCCCCCTGCATAAATCATTGCCGACGCCAAAAACGGAATACGATAATTACCAAACCAAGCCGCCATATTTAACGCAAAAAGCGGCGCCACCAATGCCCCAATATTTACCCAAAAATAATATCGCGCATTTAATTTCGCCATACCAATATCTTTGGAAAAATCAGCCATAAACAACGGAATCAAAATACCGATAATTGTGGAACCAATTCCCGATGTAAAATCCAAAGTTATAAAAGTTGTCGGCTTCACAGAAAAACTCATCATTGCATAACACACAACGACCAACAAAAATGCGACATACATCAAACGCGCTTTGGAAAACCACCGCAATAATTCTTTGGAAAACAAACCCACAATCATACAAAACACAGAATACAACGCAACATACACACCAACAACCGACGAAGCCAATTTTTCATTTGCCAATATTTCTGTGAATATTCCCAACACAACCAAAGAATAAACCGCATTATAAACACCCGATGCGAACCCAGTAAACAACCCCAGGTTTGCAAAAGAATAACCCGACACATTTGAATTTATTGCAATATATTTATCTTTGGCCAAATTTTCTCTCCCATAACAAAGCCTGTATATTATATCACATATTTATTGATAAAACAAACCGCCCGTATCGGGCGGCAAAAAACCATACAATAAACACAAATTATTGATTAGCCGGTTTTTGTTGTTGCGCGGCATTTTTTCTTTGTTCATACAACGCTTCGAAATCAACCGGTTGCATAACAAATGCTGGGAACCCAGATTCCGCAGTCAAACGCGTCACCAACGCACGCAAAGATGGGAATATCATTGTTGGAACATCAATCAACAAAGTACGCCGTTTTACTTCTTCATCTTTTTCTTCTTCCATTTGAACCAACCCAGAATAAGTTGTTTCAATTAAAAAGATTGTTTTTGAATCTTTATCCAACTTAGAGTGAACTTTGGTAACCAAATCAACCATAAACACATTATTTTCAGCACCCTTGATTTGAATATCGATATTGATTTCGATTTTTGCCTGGCCATTATCTTGGTTAAAGAACAATTCCGGAACATTTGGGCTTTCAAAAGAAATATCTTTCAAGAATTGCGAAATAATTTTGAACTTTGACATACGATTGCTCCTTTTTTTTTACTCAGTTTTATGATAATATAGCATTAGAAAAAGATTTTACAAGTGTGGGGGGATAAAAAATGTTTAAATTCACAAAAATTCGATTTTTTGGCGTAATTGTGGCACTGGGCATTGCTTTTGCTTTGACATCGTGCGACATGTCAACCCCGACACATGTTGGAAATGATGTTGTGGCACCCGAATCCAACCTGAAACCTGTTCCGTTTTCTGCCCTGCCCGGTTGGAAACAAGACGATGTCCGCTATGCATTACAGGCATTTCGTAATTCGTGCCGCGCAAACCTGCAATACACCGGTCGCGTAATTCCAGATGCCGCATTGGTTCGCGAAAAATGCGATTTAATGCCTGGTGCCGGCGCAGATGTCAAAACCGTTCGCAATTGGTTTGAATCACATTTCCAAGCATATCGCGTTTATGACGATACAGGCCACACAAAGGGAACATACACAGGTTATTATTCTCCAACAATTCCTGCATGCCGACAAAAAACAGCCGAATGCAACGAACCATTAATGGCGGCACCATCAAATCCGGCACAATATAAAAACGTTCCAAAGAAAAAAATAGTAGAAAATAAAATTGGTCGCGTCCTGTATTGGGCAAACATCGTTGATGTCCAAAACATTCAAATCCAAGGCAGTGGTTTATTAAAACTGGAAGACGGCGAAATGGTAAAATTAAACTTTGGCGCAACGAACGATATGCAATTCAAATCAATCGGCGAACAATTACGCAATCGCGGCATTAAACCAGACGGGGGATACAGTGCCGATGCCGTTTGGAAATACTTAAAGAAAAAACCAAGTCTTGCCCGCGAAGTCATTTATAATAATCCACGTTATGTATATTTCAAACAAGCCGAATCCAAAAATGTAATTGGCAAACTTGGCACACCATTATCCAAGATTCGCAGTATTGCCGTCGATGACAGTATTTATACCGTCGGCATGCCGGTATACATCAACACTAATTTATCCGACGGTCGTAAATTCCAAAGATTAATGATTGCCCAAGATACCGGCAGTGCAATCCGCGGTTGGATACGCGCCGATATCTTTTTTGGTTCTGGGGACGAAGCATATAAATTTGCACATGGACAACACTCGTCTGGGGAAATGTATATTCTGTTGCCAAAGGAATATGTAAATGTCAAACAACCAAAATAAATTTGAACATAAATTAAGCAATCGCACATCACGCCCAACTTTTATATCGGGCGTATTTGGGAATTTATTTCAAATATTTGGTGTGCGCGCATCAAGTACAGATTTGACAGAACGGTGGAACGAAATCATGGGTGATGAAATCGCATCTGTGGCAAAATTGGTTGCAATCAAAAAAACAATTGGCAACAAATACAGCGTTGTAATAAAATCAACAAATCCGGCATTAACATTACAATTATCATATCAAAAAGATGAAATTTTGCGTCGCATAAACAAATACTTTGGTTATGACGCCATTTCCAAAATAACATATCGAAAATAGTTCCGTCTTTTTTATTCGTCATACAGGCGCATGCCGGTATCCAGTTGGTACCCGTGGTACCAACTTGCTCACTTTATAACAACTGCGGGATGACAACACACACTAACAGAGATAATTACAAAAAATCCGCCAACGTGGCGGATTTAATGCATATACAAACAAACCCTTTATTCTTCGTTACCATAATTGATAGTAATCGAACGCCCCGCCCCAGAACTCTTTCTAGATAACTGTGCGTCTAATTTAGTTATACCTGTCAAAATATTACGCAAACAGCTTAGCGCATTGCTTCTGCTTTTTATTCCTAATTTACTATCACCATCACAAGACGCTATTGCGGCTTCTTGGTCGTCTGGTTTATCTAAATGATCTTTCAAAACCTGTGCATCACTATACAATTGCTTTCTTATATTCACAGTTATCTTGTTTTTATCAATCATCGGTTTCATTGCTGAATAGTTTGCGCGTACACAATCCAGCGCACTTTGCGCACTGCGTGCTTCGCAATTATCGAAACTAATATCCGCCGACGATTCAGATTCATAATCATCACTGGTGCCACCGGCCCCACTGGTTGTTCCACTGGCAACCTGCAAACTGGCCTTTAATGTTGCTTTTTCCAACATAATCTTTAACCGTTTTATCATCGATTCCAAAGAAGTATATTGCTTATACATTTGTTGCGCGACAACCGTAGTTTTCAATCCAATAATTTCCTTCATATCGCTTTTCGCCGCACTTGAAGAAAAAACATCATTGTTCACATTCCCAGAATTATATGCATGAACACTGCACAATGCATATATTGGATTGATATAGGAATTTTCTTCATCTTCACAACTTTTTGTGCATTTATCACTCGTCTCGGGATCACGACAACAAATATTTGGTTTTAATGTTTTGGAAACTGTCGCACTTCTTAATTCTGTTTTTTTACTAACATCTATCGCACAATATTTTTTAATTTCTTCCACAGGATTTTGCCACACAGCAAACGAATCCGGCGCATCTTGTGAAATTAAAAATTCCAATATATCTATATCAACACTACCGGCCTTTTGGTTTTTTGCACGACGACGACCAATAATACTGCCGTTCAAAGCACTGCTGGCACACCCAATACGAATTTTAGAATCATCTTCGGGATACAACCAACTTTCTTTAACTTGATCTTCCCCAACCTCTTTATTCAACACACACGCCATATCGGCCTCTGGCGGAACCACCATACCATCGGTACATTCAATTCCTTGCTTAATACGATCTTTTTTGATAGAACGATCGTTCCTACAATTACATGTATCTGCATTTATAACCTTGCCATCTTTATCAGATCTACACACCTCAAACGTTTTCGGTTTATAAACCCTTTGGTTGTTTTCAGTATCTGTCGGTTGACATATATATTCGCCCCAACGATTACAAGATCCGTTCAGCATCATATAAATATCAGTCATATCAACACCAACATCACGCGCACTGGTCAATGCATAATCCAAATTTTCCACCAACGCATCGTATGGCTCCATAAATTTCATTGCCAATTCTTTGAATTTTTTAACACGTTTTGGACCGGTACAATTATTACCATTAACCTCATTACACTTACCATACTTAAACGCCTCACGCATAGTGGTTTTAAGGTTATTCAAACTGGTATCAACACCTTCCATACTGGTTAAAATCTGTCCGGTAATTGTCGAACGCAAAATCACATCTTCGGAAACTCCGGATTTTGCCGCCGCCGTTTGCACCGCCGTCAAACCCGTATCCGCATCCGGCGCGGATGCCACATTGGCCCCGGCCGCCGCCGCCTGTTGCACGGCATCGGCCGTTTCACGTCTGCTTTCTTCTAATGCACTTTGCAAAGACGCAATTTGCGCATTATTTTGCTCTTGCATCATTTGCATTTGTTGTGTCATTTGTTGCTGCATCGCGGCAATTTGTTGCGCACTTTGTTCCGCCGCCGCTGCGGCCGAAGCCTGGGCCGCCGCCGCCTGTTGATTTGCGGTCGCGGTTGACGATGCCACCAATTGTGCCGCCACAGAATCCGCCAAAGAATCACCATGCTTTTTACATGTCGAATTAGAATTTACACACCCCGTCGCAATTGGTTTTGCAACATCCATTGATGTACATCCGCCACGTGCACACTTTGGCGTGGCACAACGCAACACAACCGCAACACAATTATCAAAGTCCGCCTTGGCCGAATTATTAGCCTGCGCATTGGCACGTGGATTTGACGCATTATTCCATGCGTTATTCATCACGCTGCCCAACGAACCATTATAACCGGTTAAATTACTGCCCGCGGTCGTTGATATAGGCGCGGCCGTCACCGCAATGGGCGCACAAGAAAATACCGCCAACAAAAATTTTGTGATTGTTCTCATCAATCTCTCTCGTCTTTTAATTTTATCACAAAAAGACATTGAATAAAAGAATTATTTTTATAAATCCCTCTCGTCATACCGGCAACGCCACCAACATAAAATAATAATTCATCAATTGAACTTTGCACTTTGAACACTGAACTTTGCCATATTTGCGTGTGTCATAGCAATTGCAATCGCATCACTTTCGTCCGCCGTTTTTGGTTTTGCCGCCGGTAATAAAATAGAAAGCATTTTATAAATCTGTTCTTTATCGGCATGTCCCGCGCCTGTCAAAGCCTTTTTAATAATATTTGGTTCATACTCAAAAACCGGAATACTATTATGCGCAACACTAACAATTGCGGCCGCACGTGCATGTCCCAATAATAAAGTCGTCTTTGGATTTTTATTTGAAAAAATAATTTCTATACTGCACACATCAGGTTTGAATTTTTCGCATAAATCTGACACACCTTTGAATATAAAATCCAACCGTTCTGGCAACGGCATTTTAGTTGGTGGCAAAATCACACCACTGGCGATATATGTACGCGACGACCCGGCGACATCAATCACCGCCCAACCTGTATGCAATAAACCCGGATCAATTCCAATAATTCTCATGATTTTTATTGTACCATAATTTGCACTTTGAACTTTGTACTTTGAACTCTGAAAAAAATGCCCCTTCGGGCATTTTTTTATAAAGCCGCAGTAAATACCTTCTGCACATCATCATTTGCATCCAGCGCATCAACCAACTTTTCGATTTTTGCATATGCTTCGTCATCTAAATCCATTGGCATATTTGGCAACCATGTTAATTCCGCACTTTCTGGTTCACCCAACTTATCCGCCAAAGCCTTTTGCACATTCATAAAATTATCAGGCTTTGTTGTGATAATGAAACCTTCGGGTGATGTTTCCAGGTTATCTGCATCAACCTCCATCACCAATTCCATCATTTCGTCTTCGGTTTTACCAATTGATGCCGGATACATAATTTGTCCCGCATGTGTAAACATAAACACAACCGATCCTTCTTCGCCCATATTTCCACCATTTTTGGCAAATATATTGCGAACCTCGGGCACTGTTCTGCGTGGGTTATCGGTAAGCGCCTCTACTATCACCGGAACCGCACCCGGGCCATAACCTTCGTAACGAACCGCCACAAAATTTTCGGTATTTGCGCCCGATGCCTTTTCAATTGCACGTTTAATATTATCGTTTGGCATAGAATTTTTGCGTGCCTGTAAAATCGCCAAACGCAAGCGTGGATTGTTATCCGGGTTTTTATCGCCCAATTTTGCCGCCATTGTTATTTCACGCGCCAACTTTGTAAAAAGTCCACTGCGCGCCGCATCAACCAACCCTTTTTTATGTTGGATATTATGCCATTTACTGTGTCCACTCATATTTGACCTTTTGATTTAATTGGTTTAAAATACGACAAAAGGATAACAAATGATTGGAAAATTGCAAGGAATTGTTGATTACATTGGCGACGGTTTTGTAATCATTATGGCGGGCAATGTCGGGTATAAAGTTTATACCCCTGAATACCTTAAACCAAAATCCACCGTATCGCTTTGGATTGAAACGGTTGTCCGCGAAGATTCAATTCGACTGTTTGGTTTTGAAAGTTTGCCCGGTCAAAATTTATTCAATCAATTAACAACCGTATCTGGTGTTGGGCCAAAGGTTGCGTTAAGCATTATGTCATCTATTAAAACAGATACATTGATGCAGGCAATCGCAACTGGGGACGCAAAAACTATTTCGACCGCCCCGGGGGTTGGTAAAAAGGTTGCCGAAAAAATCATTGTTGAATTAAAGAATAAAATGGGTGGCGCATCATTTGATTTGGGCGGTGGCGATAATAATTCTGCCTTGGCCGATTTATTGTCTGCATTGGAAACATTGGGATATCGCCGTATGGATACTATTGACATGGCACAAAAGTTGGTGGCGGCAAACCCAGATGCCGATGTTGCAAAATTGGTTCCAATGGCATTAAAAATTATAAGCAATGGTAAATAAAAATGAATAATAACGATACAATTTTTGCACTCAGTTCTGGTTTTGGAAAATCCGGTGTTGCGGTAATTCGTATATCGGGCGATAATTTGCAAAACTTTTTTCAACAAATATCGGGGCATAAAAACACCGAACCACGTCACGCATACTTTTGTAATTTACGCGATGATGCTGGCGATTTAATCGACCAATGTATTGTTATTTATTTTGCCGCACCTGCATCTTTTACTGGTGAAGATATAATCGAAATTCACACACATGGGGCGCCTGCTGTAATCAATAAAATCTTTGAATTTTTATCCACACAAAATATGCGTATGGCCGAACCCGGCGAATTTTCACGTCGCGCATTTTTGAACGGCAAAATGGATTTAAGCGATATTGATGGATTGGCGGCGTTACTGGATGCACAAACCGATAAACAAAGACAATTTGCATTAAAATCTATGCTTGGCGGCGACAGTGAAAAATATAACGATTGGCGAAACCAAATGATAGAAATCGCAGCATACAGTGCCGCCATTTTGGACTATGATGCGGACAATTTACCACAAAATATCAGCGAAAAAATTTTAAGTAAGGCCAAGGAATTATTCCAAGAGATTAACAATTCACTTTCGCATTACAACATATCACGCGCAATCACACATGGATTTAATATTGTGCTTTGTGGCGAAACAAATGTTGGCAAATCATCACTGTTTAATCGATTGGTTGGTTCTAATCGCGCAATCGTGTCGAACACGCCTGGAACAACACGCGATGTTATATCCACACAAATAGATATTGATGGATATTTGGTTAACCTGTGCGATACGGCGGGACTGCGTGAAACAAATGACGAAATAGAACAAATTGGAATCGACCGTACACGCACAGAAACCGAAAACGCAGATTTGGTTTTACATATTTATGCCGATGATACAAACACACAAACAAAGACAAATGAAATCACTGTAATAAATAAAAGCGATTTAATTAAAACCCGCAACAATAAAAATGCAATTTATACATGCGCTGAATCAGGCGACGGAATTGATACCCTGCTCTCTGCTATTCGTAAAAAAATGCATAATATTTTAGACAATGCAGAAAACACTTTGGTTATAAACGCCCGCACGTATAAATTGCTGACCGATGCCAAATATGAATTAGAACACGCCACCCAAAAATTTGATGGCAATTATGATATATTTGCCGAACATATTCGCGCCGCCGCAGACAGCATTGGAAAGATATTGGGCACAATCACAGCCGCCGATGTAATGGACGCAACATTTTCGCAGTTATGTCTGGGAAAATAAAAAACGCCCAAATGGGCGTTTTTATTATTCTTTCCTATCTGGATATTTACCATCTAATAAATTTTTACGAACTTCGTGATGTTTAATTTTTTGCGTCGATGTCATTGGCAAATCGTCACGCGTCATCGCAAAATGTGTCACCCATTTATACGATGCAACCTTTTTATTTGCCGCCACCACAGCCGCAGATAATTTTTCCATTGTCATATCTGGTTCCACAGAAAACACACCATAGGCAACGGTTTTACCATTAACCTCATGTTCAAAAACCGCGACATTTTTGACGCCTGGGATATCCAAATACAGCGCTTCTAATTCATCTGGATAAACATTTTTGCCACTATCCAAAACGATGACTTGTTTTTTACGACCGGCAAAATGCAATTCTCCATTTTTATCTTTATATACCAAATCGCCAGTTTTGAAAAATCCACGTTCATCAAAACATTCTTTATTCGCTTCATCATTGTTCATATACCCACCAAACACCTGATGACCACGCACCCAAAGCATTCCTATACCAGCCTCGTCCATATCACGAATTTCACATTCGTTATTCCCAAGTGGTTTTCCAAATGCAAATGGTATACGCTTTTTCAAAGGACGCGAACCACAAAACGGCCCAACCGTTTCAGTCATACCATAACCTTGGATAAATGCAATTCCCAGGTTGTTATAAAAAGTTTCAACCTCTGGCTTTGTCGCCGCACCACCAGCAATCATCAATTCCACACGACCGCCAAACACAGCTTTGATTTGATTTTGTACTTTACGTACTAAAAATCCTAAACCAACTTTTTTCAGCCAAATTTGATTTTTTAATACAAAAGATACTAACCACCATTTCTTTTGTGATTTAATTTCTTCTATAATTTTCTTGCGGAATAATTCCCACATTTTTGGCACAGACGGTATTACATGCGGCTTAAATTCTTTAAAGTCTTGTAATATCAATTTGGGATTAATTGCCGGTTGCAACAAAATTCCCATTTGAAAATGCAACGGTGCTAAAAATCCGGCCGCAAAACCAAATATATGATACAACGGCAAAAATCCATATAACACCCCACCAGGTTTAAACCAATCATTAAAATCATCAAAAGAATTTGCACACTCTATCAAATTAAAATGAGTCAATGGCACAATCTTTGGTGTACCTGTTGAACCCGATGTAAAAGATAATGTTGCAATATCATTTGCATCCAACGGATATGGCATCAAATCAGGGTCAACCGCATCGTCTTTGGTTTGAATATCAAAAAATTCAAATTCTGCCGGTTCATAAAAGAAAGATTTTTCTGCAACGACAAATTTACAACAAGTAAGGCGTGTCATATTATCATATTCTATTGTTGTTAAATTTGTATCCAACAAAAGAACCGTCCCACCCAAATACCAAATCGCAAACAGAGATATAATAAATTCTGGAATATTATGCGACAACACACCGACGACTTGGCCCGGTACAACACCAGATTTTTTAAGTGTTGCGGCACGCGCCTTTACCAATTTAGGAAAGTCTTGAAATGCCACTTTTTCCCGCACAAGGAAAAGTGTCGATGGACACTTTTCCATTGTTTGTTCAAAGAACTGATACATATTCATAATTAAATATCCTTTTCGGTATATTTACCATCAATCAAATATTGACGCACAACATGATGTTTAACTTTTTGCGTCGATGTCACAGGCAAATCATCAGTCGTCATTGCAAAATGTGTGACCCATTTATATGATGCAACTTTTTTATTCTTTTCAGCAATCGCCGCACCAAGTTTTTCCAATGTCATATCACTGTCCACAGAAAACACACCATATGCGACAGTTTTACCTTTAACCTCGTGTTCAAAGACCGCAACGTTTTTAACACCTGGAATTTCGATAAACAGACCTTCCAATTCATCTGGATAAACATTTTTACCAGAATCCAAAACGATGACTTGTTTTTTACGACCGGCAAAATGATATTCACCGTTTTTATCAATGGATACCAAATCACCTGTGCAGAAAAATCCATTTTTATCAAAACATTCTTTGTTTGCCGCATCATTGTTCATATATCCACCGAAAACTTGATCACCTTTGACCCACAACATACCGATACCATTTTCATCAGCATTACGAATTTCACAGCATGTCGTTCCCAAAGGCGCACCAAACGCAAATGGGACACGTTTTTTAACCGGTTTAGAACAGCAAATTGGGCCAACCGCTTCGGTCATACCATAACCTTGGACAAAATCCATACCCAATTGAGTATAGAATTTTTCAACCTCTGGCTTCGTTGCCGCACCACCCGCAACCAAGCAACGCGCACGTCCACCGAACACAGCCTTTATTTGACCTAAAACTTTATCAACCAATTTGCCAAGTCCCAACATACGCAAACCTTTTTGGTGTTTCATAATAAATGACACCAACCACCATTTCTTTTTTGCCCGTACCCCATCAATAATTTTCTTGCGGAAAATTTCAAATAATTTTGGAACCGCCGGAATAACTTGGGGTCTGTATTTAGCAAAATCTTGCAAAATAGCATTTGGATTGATTGTCGATTGCAAAAGCATTCCCATACCAAAGTGCAATGGTGCCAAAAATCCCACAGCAAAACCAAACACATGATACAACGGCAAAAATGCATACAACATTTCACCCGGCTTTAAAAACATATTCAACGTTTCCAAATTATTCGAACAAGAAACCAAATTTTTATGTGTCAATGGCACAATCTTTGGTGTCCCAGTTGAACCCGATGTAAATGACAATGTTGCAATATCACTGTCTTTTGCTTTATATGGTTTCAAAGATTCATCTGTTTCTTTGTCTTCTGTTTCGACATCAATGAATTTGAAATTCTTGGTTTTATAAAAGAAAGATTTTTCAGCAACAACAAACTTACAATCTGTAAGTTTTGTCATATTATCATATTCTTCGGGTGTTAAATTTGTATCCAACAACAAAACGCGACCACCCAAATACCAAATTGCAAACAAAGTGTACACAAATTGTGGCAAATTATGTGACAACAAACCAACAACATCACCGGCCTTAATCCCTGCCTTTGCCAAAGTTGTTGCACGCGCTTTGATATACGGTGGCAAATCTTCAAAAGTAATTCCTTCACGAACTAAAAATAAAGTTTTTGGGTTTCTTTTTATATTCAGTTCTAACAAATCATACATAGTCATTTTTTTGTCCTTTATATAATTATATTATTCATGTCTTATTGGATATTTACCATCAATCAAATTTTGACGAACAACATGATGTTTAATCTTTTGCGTACTTGTCATTGGCAAATCATCGGTTGTCATCGCAAAGTGTGTGACCCATTTATATGATGCAACTTTTTTATTTGCCTCTGCCACAGCCGCCGTCAAATTTTCCATCGTCATGTCTTTATCCACACTGAACACACCATATGCCACAGTTTTATCTTTGACCTTGTGTTCAAAGACCGCAACATTACGCACACCTGGAATATCCAAGAACATTGCCTCTAATTCATCTGGATAAACATTTTTGCCACTATCCAAAACAATCACTTGTTTTTTACGACCGGCAAAATGCAATTCGCCGTTTTTATCCATGGACACCAAATCCCCTGTGTTAAAGAATCCGCGGTCATCAAAAACCTCTTTATTCACAGCATCATTGTTCATATATCCACCAAACACCTGATGTCCACGCAACCACAATACACCAATGCCATTTTCATCCTTGTCCCGGATTTCGCATTCATTATTTGTTGTTGGTGCACCCACAGAAAACGCCATACGTTTTTTATTTGGTTTCGATATACAAATTGGTCCCACTGTTTCGGTTAAACCATACCCTTGGATAAATGCCAACCCCAGGTTTTCATAAAATGTTTCAACCTCTGGCGTGGTCGCGGCACCACCCGCAATCAAAAGCCGCACACGTCCACCGAAAATATCCAGAATTGGTTCTTGGACCTTGCGCACAAAAAATCCTAAACCCATATCAGTAATTGGTTCTTGGTTGCGCAAAATAAATTCAACGATGCGCCACTTTTTCTGTGTTTTAAGTGTGTCCATAATTTTATTTCTAAACATTTCCCACAAACGCGGCACCGCCGGAATAACATGCGGACGAAACTTTTTAAAATCATCCAAAATGTATTTCGGGTTGACGGTTGGTTGCAAAACAATTCCACCACCAAAATGCACCGTTGCCAAAATTCCAATGGAAAAACCAAATATGTGATACAGGGGCAAAAATCCATACATAACATCCCCAGAATTAAAATATTCAGCCATATCTTCCAAAGAATTTGCGCATTCTACCAAATTATAGTGCGTAAGTGGCACAACCTTTGGATTGCCAGTTGACCCAGATGTAAAAGACAAAGTCGCAATATCATTATCGTTGAAATTGTACGGGTGCAACATTGGATTTGGATTACCATCTTTGGCGATAATATCAATAAATTTAAACCGGTCTGTTTTGTAAAAAAACGATGATTCTGCACACACAAATTTGCAATCTGCAATTGTGGTCATATTATCATATTCAAACGGGGTTAAATTCGTATCCAACATCAATGCACGCGCACCGATATACCATATCGCAAACAGTGTCAGTGGAAATTGTGGAATATTATGTGATAACACCCCAACCGTATCACCGGCATGGATTCCTTGTTCCATCAATGTCACCGCACGCGCGCGAACCATTTCCATAAAAGCGGAATACGTAATACCTTCGCGTACCAGAAACAGGTTTTCAGGCCATTGCTGAACCGCCATTTCTAACATAACATTCATATTCATAGTAAATTTCCTTGTTGTTTTTATATTGGACAGGGATTATTATAGACCTAAAAGATAAGGAAATCAAACATGAAAATACTGACCATAAATATAAACTCTATACGCGCACATGTGACAAGTTTTATTGATATTTTACGCAATGGTGAATATGACACTATTCTGGTTCAAGAATTAAAGGTCGAAAACGCAAACTTTCCATTTATGTTATTTGATGAATTTGGATATAACATAAAGGTTTTTGGACAAAAATCTTGGAACGGTGTTGCTGTATTTTCTAAATATTCTATCGAAGATGTGATTATGGGCTTGCCCAATTTTGCCGATGTAAATTCGCGCATGATTGAATGTGTAATTGACGGTCGCATACGAATTATAAATACATATATGCCCAACGGTGACAATATTGAATCACCAAAATTCGTATATAAAATTGATTGGATGAACGCATTTACAAAATATATCGCACAATATATTGATTCACCCGAAGCGGTCATAATCGCTGGCGACTTTAATGTTGCGATAAATGACAAAGATATTTGGAATCCAAAAAATTATATTGGTTCATCTATATCGGCACCAAATGCGCGTAAAATCATGCAATCATGGTTGGATTCTGGTTGGATTGATACATGGCGCAAATTACACCCAGACACAATTGATTACACATGGTACGGATATCGCGGTGGTGATAGTGTCACCAAAAAACAAGGATTGCGTCTGGATTATTTCCTGTGCAATAAAACCGCGGCAAAAATGGTTAAAAATTGCGAAATTGATTTATGCCCAAGACAAGCAGACAAACCAACCGACCATTGTGGATTAATGTTGGAATTACGCGATTAATCCTCCACGCGCGCTAAATCATCATACGCTTTGTATTTTTTATCACCTGTTTCACGATATTCATATGGTGCATTACCAACAGAATACATATTCACTAAATCTTTAACTTTGGCAATGGCATTATGCATCATATTTGCCACATCGTCCGCATCATACCAAATCATGCGCGTATCAAAATTTTTCAATTGCATAAAAGTAATTTCTGGATTTTGAGATTTATCAGTTGTTTTTATATCAAACCCACCCGATTGCAACATATACGCTTCCAATGGTAATTGCGGCATATTTCCATCCATCAATTGTGATTTATTTGGTGCTGCGCCTGTTTTAATATCCATAACACCACCATCCCAAACACGATCCGCACGCGCACGAATAACGCGTCCACCGATTACAACTTTGCCACCAATTTCCGGCACAGATTTTTTCAACAAATCTGCATTTTCATCAACCAACTTTGCGATTTCAACAAATCTTTTATGCCAAAATTTAAACAACATACCACTTGAATTTGTTGTATGCAAAGCATCGCGTGCCGCCCTGTCCATTTCTGGAATAATTGTTGCCGGCGAAAAATCACGCGCATGTTCAATAACATCGTGCACCAAATTACCAAAGACACGCGCATCGGCACCAACCCACCAATCATCAATCGGTTTTAACCGTAAAATATGTGCAACATAAAAAGCATACGGATTATGAATCAATTTTTCTAATTCTGTGACATATACATCACTCCAATCTGCCGGTGGATTTGGCGCACTGTAATCCAACGGGCAAAAAGCGACATTATCGCGCGCACGTACCGAATCCAATACAGATTTTGACATATCCAAATCAATATCACCCGCACGCGCCGCAACCCGGGATATAAATCGCGATTCTTGTGTTTTAACACCCCCAGAATTCAAACTGCGCAACCAATATATTTCACGTCCACATGATAAATTCATAAAATCCAAAGACATCAAAGACACTTTTCTGTCCGGACTCGGCAATCCAATTTCATCTGCAATCCGCGATGGCAACCAAGCGTTTTCATACCCACGTGCCGGAAACATACCATCATTTAACCCGGTTAAAATTACAACATCTGCGGTTTGCATACGCGATTCAATTGTCCCCAACACAACAATTTTGGCATTATCATCCATCACATCACGCACAGAAACATTTGATATTGCATCTGCAATAAATGCACGCGCATCCGGTGCCGATAATTTAATATCATACCGCGCCAAACAATCACCAAGATTTTTTATTGCCAACCAAATTTGCCCAGATTCATTTGATTCAATTTCAAACAAAGGCGTCATAAAATCTATATTATTATTTATAATATCAGCAACAGTATTAAATAAATCAAAATCATTACGCGTATAATATGAATCCCACATTGAATTTCCATTTTCAATCCAAGAATCTAATAAATTCAAAATTGCGCGACCGGCATGTGTAGCCGCCCCACTTTTCGCACCAGAAAAATCCGCCACCAATCCACAATCTTGGAAAGCACTTTCTATTCTTTGATTTCCCGCCGCATCCGGTGTAATCACCATCACAGATTTATTTTGTGAAACGGCACGCCGACAAATTTCTGCAACTGCGGCGGCTTCTTCACTTTCTGTATCACAATTTATCAAATGACAATTTTTTAAATTTTTATCACCGCTGTATTCCGCCGTATCATTTCCAAACGCATAATTCATAAAGTCTATATTTGATGCACCAACATTAATTGGTATAACATCTGCATCTGTCATGCCCAATCGGGATAAAAATTTATATTCTGCATTATATGGGTTTGTATTTAATTTGAAATCTTGAACCCGCCCCGATATTTTGCCAGACAAAATAATCCGCCCATGTGGAATATTTGCAACCGCAACCATCAAATCCGCCGTTGCTGGCACAGATGCCGTTGAACCACACACAACAACAAACGAGTACTTATCCAATTCATGAATCCATGCACGCACATCATTATTTCTTTGTGCCGCAGATGTAATACGCCCATTTGCCGCACTTGGCAAAACACCCGTCAAAATATTTAACATTTTTGCCTTTGCTTTGAAATGTTCGGCAAATCTGTCATCAACCAAATTTTCCCAATTGATTTTTGATGAATCAACACCTTCGTTTTCCAAATAATCTTGGCATCGCACCAAATCACGCGCAATGGTTAATGCCGTTGACATATTTCCAATATTTGCATCCGCCGCCAACAACTTTGCTAACAAAACCACACGTTCTGTATTACTAAAAACATCTGGCGAAATAATTTCTTCATCATCATCAATTCCTTCACCCAGCGCAACCAACTTTGGCAATAAAACCGCCCTGCCCGCCTTTTCTACAAACATTTTTTCTGCCACACGCACCGCACGACGACTTGGTAAAAAAATCAAGCAATCCGCCAAAGGCACATTTGATGCCATAACCACAGAATATAATGCATCCAACATCCGCGCCGGATTTGTTATTGAAAAAACATTTTTATTTGACACCAACGATTTTCCTTAAACTTTCTAAACCCATTTTGGTTTCCGCCGAAGTAAATAAAATTTCCGCCGCCATCGCACCATGATTATCATGCGACAATTCAACCTGATTAGATTCCCGTACTTTTTTATCTTTTTTGGTATAAACAATTTGATAAAGGATTCCATTACAATCACAAAAATCCATCAATTCTAAATCAGTTTCTTTTGGCCCAACACGTGAATCAATCAATATAAACAAACGCTTTAACTGAGTCCGCGCCAACAAATATTTTTGCAACCGATGCGCCCACGCGGCCGCCACATCACGCGACACACGCGCATAACCATATCCCGGCAAATCAACAATTAAAACCCGGTCATCAACATTAAATAAATTTAATTCTTGGGTTCGCCCCGGCGTATTCGAAGTTCGTGCAATTTTTTCCCCAAGCACCGCATTTATCAAAGAAGATTTACCCACATTACTGCGCCCAACAAAAGCATATTCCGGAAATTGTGTTTTCGGCAAACTTTCAACCGTAGCAAACGACCCAACAAATTTTATCATTTGTCCCCCTTTAACAAGCGTTTATATGCTTCTTTTTTTGAAATTCCCGCGCGCGCCGCCAATTGTGCCGCACTTGATTTTGTTGACCCATCAGCAATATCATTTACAATATCGCGAATTTCATCATCTGTCATTTTTTGTGTTGGTGCCGGCGCAACCACAATAACAATTTCACCACGCGGCGGTGCTATACGCATTAAATCCGCAGGATATCCAACAATCACTTCTTCATGAATTTTTGTAATTTCACGAACGATTGCGATTTGTCTTTCGGGCATAACACGCGCCATTGCGGCGATTGTCGTCATAATGCGATTTGGACTTTCGTAATAAATAATCGTATGACGAATTTTATTATCATCACGCAATTTCTTTTCATCAAAAAAGCCGCAAAAAGTGAACCTGTCGGTTGGAAACCCAGACATAACCAAAGCCGATATTGCCGCCGTTGGTCCTGGCACCATATAAACCGGCACATCCGCCGCACGCGCCGCACGAACCAAACGAAACCCAGGGTCACTTACCCCCGGCATCCCAGCATCAGTCACAACCGCCACAGCGGCACCATTTTCAATTTTTTCAATAATAGAATCTATGACTTTATTCTCGTTATGTTCATGATGCGATATGCACTTTGTTTTAATATCAAAATGCAACGCCAACTTTGCAAACACGCGCGTATCTTCGGCAGCAACCAAATCAACCGAACGCAAAACCTCAATTGCGCGTGGCGACATATCACCTAAATTTCCAATTGGTGTTCCAACAATATACAGTCCAGATTGCATTTCTAAATCCTTTATGATAAAATAATACAACAACAAATAGGCGTTTTCAATGAATAGATTTTTTACCCGCATTATTGCAACTTTAATTTTGGCTGGTTGTGCCGGCACCGACACAAAACACGATTGGGGTGCCGATGTAATGGACGGCTCTGTTGGGACACCTGTGCAAATGCAATACGGGTCATATTATTCAACATTTGATTCCGCCGATACCCAGCATAATATCGCGGTATTATTACCAATGACGGGACAAAACGCGGCCGCCGGACGCGAAATTCGTAACGCCATGGAATTGGCATTATTACAGCACTCACTTTCACAATTACATGTGAATTTTTATGATACTGCAAACGATCCGGCAACGGCAATCAATACGGCATTGTCAACCAACCCCGAAATCATAGTCGGCCCATTATTTTCCGCCGATGCACAAATGCTGCGCACAACAAAACCTGATTATATGCCGGCAATATCATTTACATCGGACGCAAACGCGGTTGGCGATGGCGTTATGACGGTCGCGTTAATGCCAACAAACAGCATTGAACTTATCGTGCGCGAAATGTTTTATGATGGCACCCAAGATTTTATTATCATGGCACCAAACACAGACTCTGGGAAAATCATGGCTGGAACTGCGAAACGTGCGGCTGAAATTTATGGTCCACGCGTTAGTGGAATATTTTACTATAACGAACGCGACAATGATAATTTGAAAGAAATTGCGCTTTCTGCATCCATGAATACGGCACGCACCGCGGCAAACAAACGCGCCCGCACAGTATTATCTGATATATTGACGAACGAAACATTAAACGGAATTGAAAAATCGAAATTGTATTATCAATTAGATAAAATATCTAAATCCGACACACTTGGCACATTACCATATTCTGCAGTTTTATTCCTTGGTGGTGTTGATGACACAAAAACACTTGGTTCATTTTTACGATATTACGGTGCTGATTCCAAAAATGTTCGTTTTTACGGAACTGCATTATTGGATGGCACAGATATTACCGCCGATTACACAATGATGGGTACAAAATACGCCGCTTTGCCAGAGCAAAATCAAACATTTGTTAATTTATATCGGCAAACATACGACGCGACACCATCACGCCTTGCGACATTTGGATTTGATGCGGCGAATATTGCAATGGGAACAGTATATTCAAACAAATCCCCGGCGGCATATTTACTAGACCCCAGTGGTTATGCCGGTATGGACGGCATAGTTCGCCTTAAACCAAA
Organism: Alphaproteobacteria bacterium; assembly: GCA_017534945.1. Taxonomy (GTDB): domain Bacteria; phylum Pseudomonadota; class Alphaproteobacteria; order Rs-D84; family Rs-D84; genus Enterousia. The sequence goes on from JAFXVB010000026.1 coordinate 70,611, forward strand.
TGGCGACAGTGAACGCGGACTTCGCATAGTCCAAGTCAATGGTTCTGGTACACCTGTATTGATTCGCAATGCACCCGAAAACTTTATCAATCCAATTTATAATATTGAACAAAGGCATATCAAACCGGCGGACGCTATGGAATTACAAACACGCGGAATAAATCCAAATGATTTCATCAAGATTCCAGATCGCTTGAAAAGCAAATATAAATCACAAACATATGGTACAAATATGACGGAATTGGTTCAACCAAAACCACAAAATTCAATTACAGTTATCACATCTGGCGATGATACAACAATCACAGATGCCGATTATCAACCTGTGCAATTTGAATCAATCAATAAAAAAATGATAGATACCGTAGAAATAAACGAATAAAATTCTGTCATTTACGCGAAATGATTCCACCAATTCCAAACAACAAAGATAATATCAATGCCGCAATAATGGTCAATCGCACGCGCACACTTAATACATCACGTGCAAACCATTCTGTAAAACTACTGCGCTTTGTGATTGGTGTATCAATATAATTTGGCGCAACACTTACATTTCCATTTTTATCTATATCAACATCGATATAACCAAACTTTGGATTTTCAGGATTGCGAATTGATTGACCACTGCTGGGCGCAGTATAAAAATCTATACCTGCAAAATTACCACGCGAATAGAAATGCACATGTCCAAAAAACATTGCATTGATTTTATATTTACGCACAATAGTTTCAAACTTTTTAATTGTATCGGGTTTCATTATATGGTCGCTAAAATAATCAGGTCGCGAATTTGCCGGCGGTACATGTCCAATAATTATACAATTATGAAACATCGGCCGAATTTTTTGAAGTGTATCATTCAACCAAACCAATTGATTATCATCTAAACTTTCATCCCCAGAATCCAATGTAATAAACAAAGTATCACCATATCCAAACCAATAATACCCCGCACCCATTACTGTTTCATAAAAAGCCCTGTCTTTTTTATAATTATGCGACATACCGATACGCCGCGAAATTTCATGGTTCCCAGGTATGGTCCACATTGGCACATCACCCAAAGACGGTTTAATTTGATTCAACATCCAATAATATCCGGCAATTGACGCGTTCTTGGTCAAATCACCCAAATACATAACAAAGTCATATTTTTTATTTTGAAAGGCATCATCAATAATTTTCCGCAACAATAAATCATTTGACCCAGTATCCGACACCATTAAAATCGAAGCACCATGTTTATCTTTGGCGATAAATTCACTTTGCGGATTGCGAAAATCATGAATTGCATTAAAATATTTATCACTATAAAAAGTATGCGCAAACAACAAAATAAAAGCGCACGCAAAAAACACACCCGAAATCCAGAAAAATATTTTCGATAATTTCATGCACAATCCTTTTTACAAAATAACTATAAAAGACAAAATTTAAAATGTCCACAATCAATTGGTAATCCAAATAAAACCCGCACTTTAATGGTACGGTGTATCTTTTGGTGGGAGTACGCTTGCATTAATCGAGCAGAAAACAAACAAGAATTTGCTAAACTTATGCACAATGTTAAAATGTATAAAGCAAAATAGTTATGATTTCACCAGTGGGTGATATTGAATAAAAGTTGAATTTATGGTATAATTTGTTTCGCGAGAGGATTTTTGTATGAATATCGGCAGAAAAATCATAATTATGGGTGGGTCTTGTTCAGGCAAATCAACGATGGCGCAGAATTTAGGTGAAAAATTTAATTTGCCTATTGTTTATTTGGACTTATATGACCCATATGCAGTGCCAGCAGGTAAAGAGCGCGATAAAAGAAAACAAAAAATAAATCAAGTTATCCAAGATACTGTTAAAAAAGACAGTTGGATAATCGAAGGAATATACGAATGGTATGCATTTGAAGAACGGTTAAATAGTGCAGATACCATGATTTTACTATTATCACCGGCATATAAAAGACTTTGGTGCTATATAAAAACTTGCATTACAAAAACAAAAAGACATGGTCGCCAAGGTTTTTCTGCAAAAAATTTTCGATGGGACCATGTTTGGTATATGGTGCGAAAAAAAGATGCACCGTATGATTTGATTAACCAAGCGATCCAAAAACATCCTAATTTACAGGTTGTGAAATTAAAATCGCACAAAGAAGCGAATAAATTTTTAAAATCGGTGCAATTAAAAGGATAACAAATGAAAACACCAAAAGTTTCTATCATATTACCGTGTTATAATGTTGCCCAGTTTATGGAACCTATGTTTACATCCTTGCGTAATCAAACAATGAAGGATATTGAAATAATTTGTGTAGATGATAAATCAACAGATGATACGATTAAAAAAATTCGTGATTTTATAAAATCTGATAATCGCATTCGTTTGTATAAACTTAATAAAAATACTGGTGCATCACATGCAAGGAATTACGGATTAAAAAAATCCAACGGAAAATATGTATGTTTTCTGGATCCTGATGATTATATCGATAATGATTTTATTGAAAAATTATACAAAAGCATAACAAAAACCAAATCTGATGTTGCAAAGGCGAGATTTAAGGTCGGTGATAAATACTGGAAAACACACGAATTGGTAAAAGAAAATTATTTATGTTTTAGTTCAGAACATTGTTCCGCGATGTATAATAAAAAATTTTTACTGGAAAATAATATATTATATCCCGAAGATGTTATTACGGGCGAAGATGCGGTTTTTCTGTCAAACCTTGTATTGCATACCAATAAAATTATAACCATAGATAATGCTGATTACCATTATATTCGGCGCGAAGGTTCGTTGGATGCAAAAAAATTATCGCACAAAATGGTGTTGGCCAGAATTAAGATGTTAGATTACAAGTTGCAAATGTTAAGAGAGCACGAATTTGATACCTATACTGATAAAATTATTTTTATACAACGACATATTTTGAATCATTTTTGTTATGCCGTTGACCCAAAACGCATATCAGAATCAGATAAAAATTTACTGGTTAAATGGTTTATAAACAATCGCAAAGCAGTGTATACCGACATCTGAAACTTGCATATATGAACCCGCATACTATCAATGACATCATGTCTGGCAAGTTGCAATGTAGTGTTGATAAGTTGTTTAATCTGCCAAACATGCTTTAATTCTTGATTTTTATGTTGTTTTATGATATAATGCCTGCATCAAGACGGTTAAGTATATAAACCGTATCTTATCAAGTTGATTTTTCCATTTTTATGTGCTAAATATTTCATAACAAATATGGATAATTTGTGATATAATGACATTGCAAAAGGGTCAAATATGATTTTAAAGTATGATGTATTAGTAGATCTTCCGCTACAAATAAGAAATGAAATTATGAGTGGAAATATTGCGTTATATTCACAACAGGATGGTTTTGATGATAGAGGAACAAAATATATAATGGTGGTTGGCGATCTGTATTTCAGAATAAACGTAACTGGAAAGTTAATTTTACCACCACTTGATAAAATGCCAGAGAATGCAGATAGATCTGATTTGGTTATACTCCAAAAGGATTAATTATGGTTCAGATTCTCCAAACTTCAGCGCAAAGTTCTGTATGGGTGTTTATTGCTGAAATGGATAGGGATCTGCCGAGGTTTTTGTTTGATATACAAAATTTTGCTGAGAAGTTAAAAGCCAAACAATCTGGTAATGATTCTAATTTTTATTTCTTTGTTGATAACGTAGAGCAGTTGAAATCAGTTTTAGCACTAAAAAACATATCAACAGATAAAGTCTATGAAATATCTCAATTTAAAACTGAAATGGGTAAATTATCTGGTATACCATTTTTAGGATGTGTCGTGTCGTCACACGGAAATATAGATGGTGCGGCAACATTAAATCCTAACAAAATATTAAGCTGTATAAACAACATTCCAGGACTAACTGACGGCTTATTGTTATTGGGTCAGTGTTTTGCGGGTGTCTTCAATACGCCAACAACATCAAAAATATGTGTTATTGGTGCAAGTAATTTTTGTGAATCATTAAGTGCTGAATTTAGTGAAGTTTCCTGGTGTGCAAACATATTTCTGTATTTCTTTTCTCGCTGGTTTATTGAAAACAACAATCAAGATGTTGATGGCGATGGAAACTGCTCTATTTTAGACGCTTACAAGTATGCATCCTTTCACACCAGTCTATTGTTGCAAAACGTAAAAGCTCAATTCTCAAAAAACTTTCATATTTGGTGTACAGATGAGGTAAAAAAACTACAAGATATATCAAACCAGATTATAGCCCCCAAAGAAGGTCAAAACATCGTTGAATTGCAAGCTGTGTACAAAAGTACACAACTAGAGTTGGATCGCAATTTATCATTGTATCATAACAATCAAGAACCTTGGATTTCTGATATGAATGTCGCGATGCGTCTTATTATATGAGATGAATCTCCAGTTAAACAATCGGCTTTGTATGTAATTTTGGAAAAATAACGGATTTTGGCGTACCCTATATACATACAAGATATTATCACCACAAAACATCCTGAAAACGTCCCGGAAATCAGCCATATTTACACAAACAAAAAACCGACCATACTTGGTCGGTATTTATTGGTGGGAGTGGGTGGATTCGAACCACCTCAGTCGTAAGACAACAGATTTACAGTCTGCCCCGGCTCTCCAACTCCGGCGCACGCCCAGAACTAAATTTCAATTCCTTCTGTCCGCCTCCGCCAAGGCTACGGCGGGACACTGAATTTTCAACCCTCGCTATCGCTTCGGTGAAAATTCGTGGTGCGGGCAGCGGGAATCGAACCCGCATTTCAAGCTTGGAAGGCTTGCATACTAGCCTTTGTACTATGCCCGCAACAAATTCGAAGCAAAGCAATTATATATTATTATTTTCCAAACGCAAGTATTATTTGCCCATTGGTGGGAAACATGTAATTCCATCACTTAAACAACAATTAAAACCTTGGTTGCCCAAATCTGTATATGTTTCACCTGAACAACAACCGTTCACATCCGGTTCACCACCATCATCACACAATTGCCCAGGCTGAACATCTGCTGATTTCATCGGCGGATAACAATGTTCATCATTTGCGGTACAACAATTAAATCCCGCATCACCTAAATCTTTATATACCTCACCCGGACAACAACCATTTTCATCTGGGGCATCACATGTTGATTTTGCTGCATCCGTTGTTTTTTCGTCTGCCACAAATTCCTGGGGTGCCGAACCAGAAGGTACGATTTTCTTTTGTTTAATCGAACGCCGCCCTGCCGCTTTTTGCATACAACGCGACCGTTGTTCCACCTTCAAAGATTCCAAACGCGCCATATCTTCTTCGTTCAATTCATCTTTGGCATTTAACGCATTTATCTCTGTTTTTATATCATCACATGTCACGCGTTTTCCCACAACACGCGTTTCTTCTTCAACAAACTCTTGTTCAACAAATTCATCTTCGGCAATTGCATTCACCACATACACACATGGAACAAGCATACATATTGACAAAGCAAATATAATTTTGCGCATTTTATGTCCTTATTCATTTATAATTTTTTCAACCTGCATAATAAAATCAATTGCAGGATTAGTAAGTTTTTTTGCCTTGTTAAAAATCTCTTCGGCATCTTGTTGCATTTTCAATCTTTTATAAGTTTCAACAACTTCCAAAGTTTCTTGTTCATCAAATTTATCATCTTGAACCGCACGGGCAATTTCTAACTCTTGTTTTGCCAACGCGCCATATTTTTGATTATTTTCTGGACAACCTTTTTCCGCCATAATTGCATAGATTTTTGCACGTTCAATATGTGTTTCCGCGTCAGAATCAGCATAAACATTTGGCAATCTGGCATTCAAACTTTCTTCTATTTTTCCGCATGTTGTTTTTATATTCTGCATAGCATTCACATTATCAAAACGATAATCTGCACACACGACCTCTAAAACTGCCTGTTTATTTTTTGCCATCTGCACAAAATTATCACGATTTTCAGGGCACCCATAATCAACCAACTTCATAATTTTTTCTAAATCTTCTTTAACCGCATCACAGTTTGCATCATCACCCCACATTTTGCCCAGCAAAACTTTTTCAATCGCCTGGCATGATTTTTCCACAGGCTGTTCAACAACTGGATTTTCAATCTGCTTATTTTTAACCGCGTAATTCCAATTTGCAATTCCAACACCAACCATAGACCCACATATAAATAATGCGATAAAACCCAACCAAACTTTTAATCTTGCAAATTTATAATTGCTGTTCATTTTTCTCTCTCCCTTTATATATATATTATTATAACTTATTTACGACCCCATTTACAATGGTAATTTTCCTATCTGCACGTGAAGCCAAACCCATATCATGCGTCACAAACAACATCGCCATTTTATTTTTTCGCACCACATCCAACAACAAATCAAATACAGCCGACGCATGTGCCGGGTCCAAATTACCTGTGGGTTCATCAGCCAAAACAATCTCTGGCGAATTTGCCAAAGCACGTGCAACCGCAACGCGTTGCTGTTCTCCGCCTGACATTTGACCTGGCAAATGTGATGCACGATGTTCAACATCAACCGCCTTTAATAATTTTTTAGCACGCGCCACCGCCGCATCTTCTGTCATACCATTTGCCAACATTGGCATCATAACATTTTCGAGTGCAGTAAAATCCGCCAATAAATTATGCCGTTGATACACAAAGCCAATTTTTTTACGACGAACAACAGTGCGGTCTTCTTCACTCATTTGATGCACCGGCACACCGCCAACCAAAATACTGCCCGATGTCGGTTTATCCAACAATCCAACACATTGCAACAAAGTTGATTTCCCAGACCCCGACGGCCCCACCAAAGCCACAATTTCACCGGCACCCAAATCAAAACCACCGCCGGTTAAAATATGTAATGGCTGACCACCTTCCATAAATATTTTTTTAATATCACGCACAGACATAACAATATCTTTTTTTGACACACGCGATAAAGAATTCAAAATATTCGCCATATTTATTTACCCTTTTATTCATTACGCAATACTTCGACCGGATCTGTATTTGCCGCCTTCCATGCTGGATACAATGTTGCTAAAAACGCCAAAACAATAGCAATCAAAGCAATTCCAAACACAGTCCAAAATTCCACGCGCGATGGCAATTCAGACAAATAATATAATTCCGCCGGAAATAAATCGCGCCCCGTCATCCATTGAAAGAATTTACGAATTGGTTCTATATAAATTGCAATAATTGTTCCTAAAAAAGTTCCTGCAACCGCACCAATTATACCAATCGTTGTCCCCGACAACATAAATATTTTCATCATAGACCGCCGCGACACACCAAAAGTCCGCAGCACCGCAATATCTTTGGATTTATCTTTGACCAACATAACCAATGACGACACAATATTAAATACCGCAACAATAATAATCAGCATTAAAATCAAAAACATAACATTTGATTCAACCTGTAATGCGCCAACAAAACCACGATTTAAATCACGCCAATCACGCACGATAAACCCATCTGGCAAAAGTCTTTGTAATGCTTCACGCACAATTTTTGTATTTTCTGCATCGCGCAAAAACACATCAATATGCGTCACAGATTTTCCAATATTCAAATATTTTTGCACGGTGGAAAGTGGCATAAACACATACCCAGAATCGTATTCATACATACCCATAAAAAATGTTGTTTTTACCGGATACGCCATAATCCGCGGCATAGAACCAAATGGTGTTGGCGTACTGGCATTTGCAGAAACCAAAGAAACATCATCACCTAATGTAATATTCAAACTGCGGGCTAAACTGCTGCCTATTACTAATTCACCATCTTTGATTTCGGTAAGTGCTTTACCATAAAAACGCGCACCGTCATCGGTCTTGGCAACCAAATCCGGCATATTTATTCCACGAATCATTGCCCCAGAATTGCGTCCCTTGGCCGTCACCATAACCTGACCTTCGGCAATTGGAACAATTGATGTCGCATTTGACATAACAATTTTATTTTGTTTGATTTTATCAATTAAATAATTGTAATCACCAATTGCGCCATCTTGATGATACACGACGACATGACCGTTCATACCAACAATTCGTCCCAACAAAACATCATGAAAACCGCCCATAACAGACATAACAACAATCAATGTTGCCACACCTAACATAATTCCAATCAAAGACACCCAAGATACAACCGAACCAAACCCGCGTTTTTTAGCCCATAAATATCTGTATGCAACTTTTTTTTCTAATTTTGAAAACAACATCCTATAACCTTTTATTAGTTATTCAAAAATTCCCGCAAATCATCACCAACCAATTCGTCCACAGATTCCGTTGCTTTTGTATCAACAATCGACACCAATCGTGGCGACATAAACACAACCAATTCTGCAAACGGACTGATTAATGTTTCCGGTGTTGTCACAAAAGAATGTGTTGGAATACCAATAATCACATAATTATCGCCAACACTGGATGGAATATTAAACGAAGTCAATTCACCATATTTTGTTGTTAAAACGATTTTTGCATCTATTTTTTGATATCCACCATAATCACCATAACGCCCTGTTGCACCAACAATTAAATCTGTTTCCAATCTATCTTCTTTACTACATTGACCAATATCAAATTTTGATTGCCAACCATTTGGAATTGAAAAAGTCCCCTGGGAAATCAAAACAATATTTGCCTGGGTCGCTAAAAATTCTTGCAAAGTTTTTGTATTCACTTCTGGACCCACAACCAACGCACGACCAACAACACCCGGTATAGACATTTTTACATTATGCTTACCAAATGCCGGCAACATATTCATCCAAATAATTGGATTATCTGTCTTTGGATACACACGATACACATCCATATCCCACGCCAACATATATTTTTTCGATGCGATATCTGCAATTATTCTGGACACTTCGCGTTCTGTTTGATAATCGCCTTCGAACACGACGGTTTTATCTTGCCAATTTACCAACAAATTACGCACATCTGCGCCATGCATAGCGTCCAACAAAGCCATTATAATTGCTTCATCTTTTGGCATTTTAATCATCCATTTTGCACGATGTTGCAAATGAATTTCAGCGGTTTCCGCATCATAAGAATAATACGCACGTCCCATTTTAGAAATCAAATCAACCGTATCCATCAAAGTTCCCGATTGTACTTCACCAGAAATTTTTTCAATCAATTGTTCGTCTGTCACAACCGATACATCTGTGCCATCTAATAGCTTATTCAACGCCGCCGCAACCGTCACATCTTTGAATTTATATTCATTCACAGACAAATCTGGCATTGCATCACCTAAACCCAAACGCACCATTTCAATTTTTTCTTCGCGAACCACAGAAACCACAGATTGATTATCCCAATCAACCGTACACCGCATTGGCAATTCCACAGAAAACCTTTGCGCCGTATCCGTTGTCAACGCCGCTTTCTTTGGAAATATCGGCACAGACCGTTCATCAATAACCATATTTTCAACAACCTGGACGGTATCATATTGTTGAACATTATTTTTATTTTGACATCCAACACATACGAACAACGCCACAAAGCACAATAAAATTTTTTTCATCTTTTTTCTCCACATCTTCTTATAACATACTATATGTTCATAATTTTTTCAAATTCTTCCAATGTCATTTCATAAATCGGTTTTTCAGTTGGTGTGACCAAATCTTTGACCCCATCAAATCTTTCCTGAAAAATTTTCATCACGCGCGCGACATCATCTGGGACTGGACCTGCCTCGGTTAACCTACGACCATATTCAACAATATATTCCAACACATCTGCGACAAAGAAACGTCCCACATAATTTTCCATGGCGATACCGCCCTTTTCCACGCAAATCGCCGACATAGTCGTCAACATTTGGTTATAAAAATTTGCTAATTTAATAAAATTTTGAACAGATATAGCCATCTGTGCTCCTTCCTCTTTTTTTCATATTATAAAAACTATTGCCCCACAAACGCAAATGAATTATAATATAAAATATGAAAATAAAACAACTTGCTTTATTACTGGCTTTGACCGCTTGTGCATCTGCCAATCGGGGCAGTATTGATGACGCCACAATATTGAATTGGGAAAACGAAGCCGTCACAACCGAACAATTTGTCCGCGACCATAAATCTTGTTTGGGAATAAAGGCCACAGATTACACCCCGCGTTCGCGTATTGCGCGCCTACTTTCCCCAAACCAAAGCGACCAAATGCCGGATTGGGACGGAATATGGGTCACATTTCAATCAAACGAATATCGTGATGTTGGCCAACGCGCATTAATGTCTGTTCCCCGGAACAAAGCATCAAAAACTGTCGGTGCATACCGCCGTTGCATGATGCGTCGCGGTTATTTATTGCGTGCAATATAAAAATATTTTATCACACTTTCTTATTTATAAAAAATATGGTATAATATACCGCATGAGGCGGTCTATCTGGTTTTGGATATCTTTTTGCGTTGCCATTGTTTTGGCGGTGTATTTTATTTCCCGTATAATTATGGTTGGAATGGGACATGGGTCAATGGCACGATTGCACAAAACATCAATTATTGCCGATATTGAAAACAAAGACATGACTGCATTATCTGCGGCGGCGGCATTACCAAAAAACACACCATTGTATTCCATCGATTTAAACGAAATAAATTCCAACATTTTATCTGTTCCCGGCGTCAAAGATTCTGCAACCCGTCGATTACCAAATGGGAATTTAATTATACATGTATCATATCATCACTTTGTTGCGGCATGGACCGATGGCGAAAGTTATTTTCCATTATCAGACGATGGCACAATTGCAAACAATCCATCATCTGAACGTCCAACAACCGCAATTTTATTTCGCGGGCCGGTTCCAAATGACATAACCGAAATCACCAACGCCGCAAACGATATGTTGGCCGACATTGATTATCTGGAATGGATTGAAAATCGCCGTTGGGATATTCATACAACTGGCGGAATTACAATTAAATTACCAGAAAAAGATTTTGGTACTGCAATTGCAAGTTTAATAACCATAAACAAAAACCATAATATACTTGGTCGCGATATACGCGTGATTGATATGCGCGACACCGCACGCATATTGGTAAAATAAAATGAACTTATTTGATTCTTGCTTTTTATGCCTTGATATCGGGACCAGTTGCGTTCGTGGAATCGCGCATCGCGTTTGTTCGGCCAAGATAGTTCAATCTGCAACCGCAATGTGCGATAATTTTAATCAGCAATTCGCCGTAAAATCTGTTATTGATAATTTAGAACACGAATTAAAAACACACTTTGAATCCGCATACATAACCGGAAATTTTGGTGCCACAGAATATCTTCGTCCGCGTCAAAATACACTTTGGAACGGCGAACACAAAATTATGGGCAAAGATATCGGTTCTCAAATTTCCAAGATTGCATTTCCAGACGGTTTTTCACCAATTCACATTATGCCACTGCAATACGACACACCGTCTGCGCGGCGTATAAAAACACCGATTGGATATACCGACCATCAATTAATATCTACATTTGGTGTAATTTGTTATGAAACAGAAAGATTAAACGAAATCGTATCAATCTTACACAAAGCACACATCCAATATGACGGTTTATTCGACCCACATTATTTACAAAACATGACTTTACGCAAACCCGGTGAAACCGTATTGTTCATTGACCTGGGGGCTGAATTTTCAAGCATATCAATTTGGAACGACAATGGTGTTTTATGGCATAAAAAACTAGAAATTGGTATGTCAAATATCACAATGGATTTATCGAATTCTTTGCATATTGATTTTGATGAAGCCGAAAGAATAAAACGCATGACGGCAAATTTGATACCACGCGCGATGGACCGCATGGTTCCCGCGGACACCGCATACGATTTTTCGCGTGGCGATGTGAACGATGTGATTGTTCCACGTGTTGTTGAAATAATTGGAAAAATCAAAGATGCCGCCGCCGAACATGTATCACAATGTAATCCTACAAAAATTATAATCAGTGGTGGCGGAACACAAATTGACGGTGTTGTTGATTTTGTTGAAAACGCATTTGGATTACCTGCTGAAAATCATCATGCCGACGCAACCATAACTGCATTATCTAATTATGTATGGGACGCGCAAAAATATGCCCGCGAAAAATATCTGGAACGCAGTGCACGCCACGAAAAAATCATAAATAAAATTGCAAAATTATTTACAAGAAAACATAAAACAAAAAAACCAAAATTCATACCAATTGCGCCATCGACATTATGTTTTAACATGTTGAATCCTTTAACATATAAGATGTTTGAATCCGGTGGCATATCAACAATACATGTTGATATTATGGACGGATTTTATGTGGATAAAATTGCTGGTGGAATCCCCGAATTAAAAACAATCCGTAACAACACACGCGCACATTTGCATGTCCATTTAATGACAGAAAATCCATCTATTTGGGCGGCGAACGCGATAAAGGCGGGTGCCGACACAATCATTTTATCATTGAACACATCTGGGGTTCGTGCGGCTTTGCGTGGGATTCGTGCAACCGGTCGCCGCGCTGGTGTTGCAATAAATCCAAACACACCATTGTCTGCATTGGTGCCAATATTACGCGATGTTGATGAAATTATGGTAATGGGTGTTATGCCGGGTGCCGCCGGTCAAACATTTAATCCATCTGTATTGCAAAGGATATCGACACTATACACAACACGCAAAAAACATGGATTAAAATACATAATATCTGTGGACGGTGGCATCAACCCAGAAACCGCACAACAATGTTGGGCATCTGGGGCGGATTTATTGGTATGTGGTTCTTACCTTGCCAAATCAAATGACTTTCCATTGGCCGTACAAAGTTTATTAAAAAAATAATACCGCAAATGCGGTATTTTTATTTGATAACCAATTTTCGCCCAGTATTACAAAATTCATCACATGGCGATATATATATATGAATTGTATTACTTGGCAACATACCCGCGGCAACATCTGGCCACTCTATAAGAGTAATATCATTTTGCATTGCATACGACAAACCGATTTCTTCCAATTCGCTTGCATCTGTAATTCTGTATAAATCAAAGTGCGATATTCCATCATAATTTTGAACAATTGTAAATGTTGGACTTGGCACCACAGTATCTTCACCACGCAAAGTACGAATAATTGTTCGTGCAATCTCACTTTTTCCCATACCCAAATCACCATGCAATGCAACAGTTTGTGGCGCATGCAAAGTTTTTGCAAATTCGCGCGCCCACGCATGTGTTGCTTCTAAATCTGGCAAACAAATTTCCGTCATAAACAACCCCTATTCTAACAATAATAAATCATCTTGCATTTTGTGTATAGTATCACGAATTGCGGCCGCCTGTTCAAAATCCAAATCTTCGGCGGCTTTGCGCATACGTTTAGTAAGTGTTGCAATTTCTTTACGCAAACTTGCCGCATCCCATGTACCATTACTATTGTAAACAAACTTGCGTTTCTTGTCCACTTTTTCATTTGTATCGGCAACCTCACTAAACACAGCCTTGGTCACAGTTTTTGGTACAATACCATGTTCGGTATTATACATCATTTGAATATCTCTGCGACGCGCGGTCTCGGTCAATGCTTCGCGCATAGAATCTGTTATATTATCGGCATACAACAAAACGCGACCATTTGCATTACGCGCCGCACGCCCAATCGTTTGAATCAACGAACGCGTTGAACGCAAAAAACCTTCTTTATCTGCATCCATAATAGCGACCAATTCACACTCTGGCACATCCAAACCTTCGCGCAACAAATTGATTCCAACCAAGACATCATATTTACCCAAACGCAATTCACGCAATAACTCAATGCGTTCCAAAGTATCAATATCACTGTGCATATAACGCGCACGCACACCATTTTCGTTCAAGTAATCTGTCAATTGCTCTGCCATTTTTTTGGTAAGTGTCGTGACCAGCGCACGCCCCTTTAACTTTTTCAATTCATCCAATAAATCATCAACCTGGTGTTCAATTGGTCGAACTTCACAAATTGGGTCCAACAAACCTGTTGGTCGAATCACCTGCTCTGTCACAACACCATTTGATTGTTCTAATTCCCATTGTGCCGGTGTCGCAGACACGAATATCGTTTGCGGTCTAAGGGCATTCCACTCATCAAAAGTCAGCGGTCGATTATCAATACATGACGGCAACCGAAAACCATATTGCGACAAATTTTCTTTACGCGCCCTATCCCCGCGGGACATCGCAGCAATTTGCGGTACCGTCACATGACTTTCATCAATAAATAGTATTGCGTCTTTTGGCAAATATTCAAACAAAGTCGGTGGTGGTTGCCCCGGCATCCGCCCAGTTAAATATCGCGAATAATTTTCAATACCCCGACATGTTCCGGTTGATTCCATCATTTCAATATCAAAATTCACGCGTTCACGCAGTCTTTGTTCTTCGACATATTTCATATTATCATGAAAATATTTCAATCTTTCTTCTAAATCACGACGAATATTACCAATTGCCTGCATCACCGAAGGCATTGGTGTGGCATAATGTGTATTTGGATAAACCGCCACCCGATTTAATTTATGTAATTTTGCACCGGTAAGTGTATCGAAATCCCAAATTTCTTCTATTTCATCACCCCAAAAAGAAACCTTCCACCCCAAATCCGCAGAATGTGATGGAAATATATCCAATGTATCCCCACGAACACGAAATTCACCGCGGTTCGGCGCAACATCATTTCTTTTATATTGAATATCAACCAAAGAACGAATCACATCCGCCACACCAACCCTGTCCCCAACATTTAACACGACACGCATAGACGAATATTGCTCTGGCGAACCCAAACCATAAATCGAAGAAACCGAAGAAACAACAACAACATCGCGTTCTTCTAACATTGCACGCGTTGCGCTATGTCGCATACGATCCAATTGTTCGTTTATTGCGGCATCTTTATCAATATATGTATCGGTTGTTGGTATATATGCCTCTGGCTGGTAATAATCATAATAAGACACAAAATATTCAACATGATTATGTGGAAAAAAAGATTTCATTTCTGTATATAATTGTGCCGCCAAAATTTTATTCGGCGCCATCAACAAAGCCGGTCGCGACAAATCGGCAATAACATTTGCCATTGTAAAAGTTTTCCCAGACCCCGTCACCCCCAATAAAACCTGAGATTTTTTACCGGCATTAACACCCGCAACCAAATCCGCAATTGCATTTGGTTGATCACCCATTGGGGCATAATCACTTTCAAGATTAAATATACTTTTTTTATTCACAAACATAAATATAATACACTATAATCAAAATACAAGGGATAAGAGAATGAATATAAAATCAAGACATCGCCGTCGCTTTTTTTGGACAATTGTGGCTTTATTTGGGCTTATCATCATTGGATTCATCTGTATTCCGCCGTTTATCAATTTGAATAAAATGAAACCAATTTTGGAAAGTAAATTGTATGAACAAACCGGTGTTAATACAAAAATCAAAGGCGATGTAAATTTCAGTTTGCTTGGTCATGTGACAATTGTTGCACACAATATTGATGTTCCAAACGGACAAATTGGCGACATATCTTTTTCTGTTCCATTAAAACAAATGTTTGATTTGCAAAATGCGACTTTGAACAAACGCATAACTGTTCACAATGCGAACTTAAAAATTACAGACATATTTCCATACGCTGTATCACACGACATATTTATTTCAAATTCGCAACTGGATTTTATGAATCATGATTACAAAATTGTTCGTGGTGTTTTATCCAACAACAAATTTTCTGGCCAGGTTCGCACCGGTCAACACAAATATGACATCACATACGAAAACGGCGAATTCACAATATTAAACAGTAATGATAATTTATACATCCGCGGGACATTATTCCCCGATGGTGGTGCCGCCGGCGAAATGACAATAACCACAGACGACATAAACAAATGGTTTGAATTTGAAAACCCAAAAATAGACGAACCTGTTGCACTATCTATGGACTTTAATTGGGACGGTGGTTATGGATTTGATTTTACAAACATAAAGGCGAATAATTATCATGGTTCTATTAAATTATTACCTTCTGGATTTCGGTCTTTAAATTTTGAATCAAACACTGCAAATATCGATATGTCTTTCATTGCATACGACCATAATATAACGAACAAAACAAATATGAATTTCGATTTATCCGGTCGCATAAAATTCAAAGACAATGTATTTTCAAAATTCAAAATTATTGCGGCGGGATTAAATAACAAACTTGAATTAAATCATGTTGTTGCTGACAACATTGAATTATCTGGCGGCACATACGATGAATACGGATTACATAACACAAAATTACAAATAAATAATTTACCTGAAAAATTCAGTTGTGAATTTTCTGGGACACCACTTGTTTGGGAATGTCAAACATTTACATACGGTGATATATCTGGTTCTATATCATGCAACAACGGCATATTTAATATAATTGCAAATTCTACAGACAAAATGCCATCGTTCAAAACAATTCGCGATTTAATATCACGCATTGGTGAAAATGGAACGATTGATTTTACATTTTCAAATATGTCTGGGACATTGGTTATAACACCAAATCAAATGATACCAAAATTCCGTTATGCCACAGATGTCACATTATCCGGCATTGATTTTAATTTAAAATTTTTACCTGAATTTATGTTTAATACACGCGGCACATATACACATAATGGAAACAAAAAAACATTTATTCCTGAAAATCAACAATGGATGATTGATATCACAGACAACAATTTTACAATTACTGGTAAAAACTTTAAACAATGGTTGCCGAACATGGATTTGCGTTTTTTAAACGATATGCCGTATGCTGTATCTGGGACATATAACGACACAAACATTGGTGATTTGAATATTATTTTAGCAGGTCAAATTTTTTCAGGCAATTTAACCAATTCTGGATTAAACCTGAAAACGACAACTTTAAATTTGGATAAATTTATAAATCCATATTTCAAAGATAATTTCGAAGAACAAAAATTTTTAACCAATCACCCATTGGCAACAATTTTTGAATTGCCATTAAATATTTCGTTGTCCGCAGATTCAATAATATTAAATGACCAAGAATATAAAAACTTTGTATATTCGTTAAAACCAAATACCCAGGTCTTTTCAATATCCGACAATAATCGTGGTCATTTACTGGGTATAATTGAAAAAGACAAATTTGATTACGACATTTCGATTCAATTAAACAAATTTCAATTAAACGGAGAATTATTAAAATTTGAAACCCCGTTAAATATTGATGGTGCAACTGCCACCGCAGAAATCAAATTACACACATCGGGTCAAACCGCAAACGATTTGATTTATAACCTGAACGGTGATGTTGACATAACATTTTCCAACGGCATCATCAAAGGGTTTGGATTTGATATGTTTTATGCGTCTGCTGAAAAATTAAACATGATGAATGCAGAATATGTGTTATCTGCCGCTTTGGAATCTGGGCAAACAGAATTGAAAAAATTAAAAATTGTTGGCACATATAAAAACGGTAATTTTGAAACAACGCGACCACTTACTATATCAATGAAACATATCGAAGGTGTTGGTGCATTATTCATCAACAATCGCATTATGACCGGAACATTTGAATTTGTTTTGCGTGGCACCGCGCCACAACCGGCATCAATTGAATTAAACATAAACGAAAATGGCCGCCGCACATATTCAATCACAGAAATCATAAACAATCTGGATTTGGGATACATGCGCGCATTTTTGAAAACACATAACAAATTCTAAAAAAAAACACCCGCCATTTTGGCGGGTATTTTTTTAATTTTTCTTTCTTATTTGAATATGAACATCGCGTAATTGTTGTTCGCTTACCTCATTTGGCGAACCCATCAACAAATCTTGTCCGCGTTGGTTTGCCGGAAAGGCAACGATTTCACGAACACTGTCGCCGATACCCAAAATTTCGGAAACAACGCGTTCAATACCAAACGCACAACCGCCATGCGGTGGCGCACCATATTGGAACGCAGTATATAATCCAGAAAAGTTTTTCTCTACCGCTTCCAATGGATATCCTGCAATTTCGAAACATTTTTTCATAACTTCTGGATTATAATTACGAAGTCCCCCACTACAAATTTCGATACCATTCAAGACCATATCGAATTGTGCAGCCTTAATAGTGAACGGGTCGCGTGTTGATAATTCTTCGATTGAATCCACAATTGGATATGAAAAAGGATTATGTGTAAATGCCGGCGCACCACCCCTTTCTTCATCTGGTTCAAAGAACGGGAAATTATCGACCCAGCAAAATGCGAAATCGCGTGGCTTTATCAAACCCAAATCTGCACCCAATTTATTACGCAATTTACCGGCGGCCTTGGCGGCATTATCCACCATATCGCACACAAAGAACAAAGAAGAATTATCACCTGCAATTGCGTGCAATTTTTCAATGCGTTCGGCATCTAACTTTTTTGCAACAGGCCCCTTTGGTTCATCTGCAAAAACGATATACCCCAATCCACCAAGTCCCAATTCGCGCGTTGCATATTCGCCCAACTTATCAAACCAAGAACGCGGGCTAGAAGCGGATGCCGGTGCCGGAATCGCACGCACAACGGCGCCACTTTCAATTGCATTTGCAAAGATTCCAAATTCAGACCCGCGGAAAATTTCCGTCACATCACTGATTAAAATAGGATTACGCAAATCTGGTTTATCACAACCATATTTTAACATTGCATCATCAAATGATATATGCGGGATTTCCGGATAAACATTTGCATCCGGCGCAAAAGTTTTCACCATTTCCGGCATAATTGCTTCGCCAACGGCTTGGATATCTGGCAAATCAACAAAAGACATTTCCATATCTAATTGATAAAATTCCAACAATCTGTCGGCGCGCAAATCTTCATCACGAAAGCAAGGCGCAATTTGGAAATACCGGTCAAAACCCGACACTTGCAACATTTGCTTAAACATCTGGGGTGCTTGGGGCAACGCATAAAATTTACCATGATGCAAACGCGATGGCACCAAGAAACTGCGTGCGCCTTCGGGTGAATCCGCGGTAAGCAATGGTGTTTGAAATTCAGAAAATCCCAAATCCCACATTTTATCGCGCAACCATTTCATCATTTTATTACGCATCAAAATATTGTAATGCAACCGTTCACGCCGTAAATCCAAGAAACGATATTTATAACGCAATTCTTCACTTGTTTCTTCGTCCCCGAACACTTGGAAAGGAAGTATTTCGGCATTTGTTAACACATTTACTTTTTCCGCCTTTATTTCAATATGCCCGGTTGGGATTTTATCATTAATTGCGTCCGCATCACGCGCGACAACTTTGCCTGTAATTTGAATCACAGATTCCGGACGAATTTTTTCCAAATTTTCATCGCCCCCATCAAACACACATTGTGTAATTCCATAATTATCGCGCAGGTCAATAAACAACAAAGACCCATGGTCGCGCTTACGATGAACCCAACCTGCCAAAGTCACAGTTTCACCGACATTACCAATATTCAATTCACCGCAAGTATGCGTTCTGTATTTTGATTTTAAAGATAACATTTTGGTCCCTTTTTTTTTCGGCACCAAACAAAAACCAGATTTGGCACCAACATTACAACTTTCGGGGCGCGAATATACCGCGCGGTGCCACCCGAATTTATCACTCGTACATTGGGTTTTGTTGCCTCCATGGTTGTCAGTCATATCAACGGCCACGCGCCCTTAAAAACAAGATAATTTTAATCACAAAAAATTGAATTTGCAAGTGAATTAAAAATATATTTTATCGACTGATTCTGTCCAAAACGAACCGAAACCAAGATATATGCTCGTAAATTTGCCCACTGGATTGCAAAGCCCTGATATATTCGGCCGCCGCAGATTTCAATGATTTCACCTTTTGTTCACCCAACTCTTGCGTTTTATTTTCATAATATTGCGCAACAAAATCCTGACACAAACCCGTTTTTTCAATTTGATGGATATTCATAAAACTTTCAACCAATCGCGCATATTGTTCTTGTTTTTTCTGCTTACGCGAACGATTTTCATCTTCTCGTTTTTTATCCTCAATCAATCTAGCAAATTTTTTATTTATATCAATCATGCAAATTCACCCTAAAATTATCTGGTATGTACCTTTTTCAACACACCACGATTAACCAGATATGCGCGTTGTTGCGCCTTGGTTGCATTCTCGAATTTACTGTGTTTACCCAAACTGCCGCCACGTGCCTCGACACGTTGTTTGGCCATCTGTTGAACGCCTTTACCACGTTCCCCAGCATCCACAATAACCTTGTTTAATTCAGCCATTTGTGCATCTGTTAATTTTTGATTACCGTTCACAGCCAAATTCAACACATCAATATTAAATCCATATTCACGATATATAAAATACGCATATGCAACGCGTTCCACAGAAATATAATCGCTTAAAACAATATTGCCTGATTGAACTTGGTTATTTATTTTTGCTAACACATTTGCTTTTTTTGCACCACCAATAATATCCAGCGCAGAATTATAATAATTCACCAAAGCCTCTGCATACGCTGTATCAATTGCAACTGTCGTCGCTTCTTGTTTTTGAACAACAGGTCTTGCTTGTTCTGTCTTGATATTTTTTTTATCCGACTTAACTGGTATATTATTATTCGTAGGTAAGAACGTAATCCACATACCTGCAACCGCCACTAATGCCGCAATCGGTGCAACAGACGGATGCGCAAACAAATTTCTATAAAAACGACCAAGATTTTTCTTTTCTTCTTCGGCTTGCTTTTCTTCGCGTTTCAATTCTTTCCAGTGTTCACGTGACGCGCGTTCTGCATCACGAATAATTTCGCGATTTTGTTTTGCGGTTTTGCGTTTTGCTTTTAAATCATCATGCTTTACCATAATTTCTGAAACCACAGAACCAACATTATATAAACCTTTATCAATCGCCCCAGATACTTTCATTGCAACATCGGCCACAGTATTTTCATATTTTTCACTAACCGCCTGCATTGAATTTTGCAATTGTTCCAACTTTTGGTTTTTCGGTTGCTGTTGTTCCAAATTTTTCCAATGTTCACGTGACGCACGTTCTGCATCACGAATAATTTCGTGATTGCGTCTTGCCGTTTCGATTTCACTTTTCTTTTCTTGCCATTTTGATTTTAATTTATCTTTGACAGAAGCGAATCCATTTGCAACCTTGCCCACCGCCCCAAAAACAAATTTCTTTGCGTTATCAATATGTGCCTGTCTGCGTTCTTGATGTTCTTGTTTTTCAATTTCTTGCAATCTTGCTTGTTCGGCCTGTTCTGCTTCTTTACGCAACTTTTCTGCACGTTGTGCATCTTTATCTTGCTTAATAGTTGTTCTAATTTGTTCAATTCTTTCTCTTAACGCTTGTTCGCGTTCAGCTTTCTTTTCAGCAATCTGTTTCGCTCTTTCTTGGGCAATCTCGCGATTTTTTTGTTTGCGTTCAGCCTTTTGTTGTTCTATACGCTGTTTCCATTGATGAATTTTTTCACGTTCTTTTTGTTTTCTTTCTTCGATTTTCTGTCTAATACGATTGATTTTCTCTTTAACAGATTCCTTATCAGTTGCTGTTTGTTCAACATCTGATGCTGATTCATTTGATTCTTTTTCAGGTTCATAAACAGAAACAAAATCTTCGATTTCCGTATGGATATCCATTTCTTGAATTTTTTCTATTAAAATTTTTTTCGCCAAATTCGCAACATCACCGTCCACAGTATTAATAATCACAGCATTTAAAAATTTATGCACAGATTCTAAATATTCTTTTGAATTATTTTTCAATTTACCATTAACCACAGCATGAACCAATTCATATGCTTCATCTTGTATTACATCACACACTTCCACACTATGGAAAGTTCTACGATGTTGTTTTATACATTTGCGCGCACGACTGACTTTATCAATACGACGCATCAAATCCTTTGCTGATAATTCTGTAATATCTTTTTTCTTGTTAATACCAAATTTTGATTCTGTGCTGCGATTATATGCACCAACAAAAGCAACCACATCAAAGTTTGCATATTTTTGTAAATCGTTTAACAAACGATTGCGTTGCATTTGTTCAAAAGAATCTACTAACACTGCAAAACATTTAATATCATCATCGTCAAGATTTTTACCGGCATTGTACAAAGATTGTTTCATAAACAACAAATAATGCCCGGCCCGGCGGGAACATCTTTCCACCACCGCATGCGCGCGTTTATCGTTATAATTATCCGCCACGCGCGAATGAGCCTTTCGATAATCTTGTGCCAAATCAAAAATTTCTTTACGTTCTGTTTCTGTTAGCATAATAAACTCCATAAAAATTCAAACACTTTAATATACACCAAAAACAAATATTGTCAACAAAAAACATTACTCAAAACCCACTCTTGATTTTTTACAAAATATAGCATAACATAAAACCGCATGCGTGTGTTGCGCATGTAGGGTTCCTAGACCCTATGACAAGTATTCCAACCATTGGTTGGAGTGTGCGAATATACAAAATAAGCACGCAATTCTTGTCAATTGTTTAGGAACTCCAACCTCCAAACTCATTTGGCGGTTTTTTTGTATCTAAACAAAAGGAAACACTATGGCAACCGCTGACATAAAAACATTGAACGCAATCAATAAAGTTTTGGATAAATTCGCAACACGACTTTCCCCTGAATTGTCCCCGGTATTCACAAAAATTCGCGGCGCGGTGATTGAAACAGCATTGTCATATTATATCCATGACATTACAAAATCTCTTGAATCTTTGGTGGCAACAATACACATCATAATTGTTATGAAATCTTATGACATTGCCCAAACAACCAAAACAAAATCCACCAAAGACAACCTGGATAAAATCCGCCAAATCGCGTTAAAATTGGTCCACAAATCCATAAAAACCGAATCAATTAAAAATAATTGCAATTAAAAAAATCTCTGTTATAATGCGTTCCATCGGCGGGATAGCTCAGCTGGTTAGAGCAGTGGAATCATAATCCACGTGTCGGGGGTCCGAGTCCCTCTCCCGCTACCACGAAATTTTGTTAGCCCGCACAGAAAAGTGCGGGCTTAAAAAATTTCAGTGCCGCGCCGTAGTTATTACATTCAATGAACAATATTAACAATTCCTGATATTTTGTTTTCAAAATTAAGCACCAACGAAGGCGGGCTTAGAAATTTCAACCTGTCGCGTATATGCAATACATAGACAAGATTTATTATTTTATCTTGCTTTTTTATTTTGTTTTTTTATGTTTTCATTTATAATTTTCAAAAAGGATTAAAACATGAAAATCTTTAAAAAAGTTCCACATGGAAACGGCCATATGTATGTATATTTATTCGGTATTAAAATACTTTCGTTTAAACCCGAACATTTTATCAATGGCAAAAACAATACGGTTAAAATTCCTGCATCTGCCGATGTAAAATATAAAATTATTGGCGATAACAACAAAATAACAATCGATGACACATGCGGATATAATCCACACATGAATATCAAGATTGGACTTATTGCGCCATGTAATAATTGCGAAATTAAAATCGGCAAACATTTTCACTGTGGGACTTTGGAATTTATCACCCCAATCCAAGAAGACGGCATGAAAATCGAAATCGGCGATGATTGTATGTTTTCAATTGGAACAGAATTCATCCCCAGTGATTCACACGCTATATTTGATGAAAACGGCAAAGTTCGTAATATCGCGAAACACATTAAAATCGGGAATCATGTATGGTTCGGCGCAAATGTCACAATTTGCAAAAATACAGAAATTGCCGATGGCTGTATCGTCGGCGCACACAGCGTGGTCAGTGGAAAATTCACCGAACCAAATTGCATAATTGCCGGCAACCCTGCACGCGTAATTCGCCGCAACGCAACATGGGATGTGCGACTGCCAAAAGAGTTTTTATAAAAACGGTTGATTTTTACGTTATGGCGGTTATAATAAATCGCAATCGCCCTAATAGTCTAGTGGTAAAACACGTCCTTGGTAAGGACGAGTCGCAAGTCCGATTCTTGCTTAGGGCACCATGAAATTTTATTAGCCGGCAATTGCCGGTTTTTTTATTCACATGTTTTTTGATAATTCCAAGAATCGCGGCACATATCGTCCAAAGAATATTCCGCACGCCAACCCAAAACTTTTTCGGCTTTTTCTGGATTTGCATAACACGATGCAATATCACCCGGTCGCCGCGCCACAATTTCATACGGGATTTTAATATTATTCACCCGTTCAAATGTCTTTATCACATCCAATACAGAATACCCATGCCCCGTACCCAGGTTAAATATATCAATTCCGCAATTATTTTCAATCGCACCCAACGCCCGCACATGCCCACGCGCCAAATCAACCACATGAATATAATCACGCACACCGGTGCCATCTGGGGTATCATAATCATTTCCATACACAAATAATTTTTCACGCCGTCCACACGCGACCTGGGTAATATATGGCATTAAATTATTTGGGATTCCATTTGGTTTTTCACCAATAAATCCCGAAGGATGCGCACCAATTGGATTAAAATATCGCAAAATTACGATATTCATATCCCGATTTGCATTTTGTGTATCGATTAAGATTTGTTCAATCATATGTTTTGTCCAACCATACGGGTTTGTGCAAATTCCCTTTGGACAATCCTCTGTAATCGGCACAAAAGCCGGCGTTCCGTACACAGTCGCACTGGATGAAAAAATGATATTTTTACAATCAACATCATGCAAAACTTTCAACAAAGAAATTGTTCCGCCAATATTATTATCATAATATTCAACCGGCTTTGCGACAGATTCACCAACCGCCTTTAACCCGGCAAAATGAATACAGCAATCAATTTTATATTTTGATAAAAACGATTTTAATTTATCTGTATCACGAATATCACACTCATAAAAATCGATATCATGTCCGGTTATTTTTTTAATATTTTCCAATACAGATTTTGATGAATTACTTAAATTATCAACACCAATAATATTATGATTTTCTTTTTGCAATTCAACGATAGTATGCGATGCAATGAAACCGGTTGCCCCCGTAATAAGAATATTCATATTGACTCCTTATGTACAATACATGGTATTAAACCAAGGGCAAAAAAGCAAACCCAAACACAAAATTATTCAATTTGAATAAATACTTAAAATATGATAGAATAAGCCGTATGAAACGCAATTTTTTATTTTTATTACCATTAATTGTGCCGAACATAGCATTGGCAAATTGGTTTTTGCCCGACAAAAATCCATTTATGGGAAAATACGAAAACCAAATGTTTTACGGTATTGGCCAAGGATTTGACACCGGTATTTTATTACCGCCACCTGTGCGTCCTGTGCCATTTTACATTGGGACAATCACATATTCCCAACCAACAACATTTTTCCGTATTCCGGCACGCAGAAATTTAAATATTTCACAAACCGTTGGCTTTGGTGAAAAAAACGGATGGAAATGGGATGATTACACAATTCCAATGGGTTATTTTACCGAAGATATCGCCCTATTCCGGTATAAATGGTTTTATATGGGAACCGGTGCCGGCGTTGGACTCCAAGTCAAAGAAAACGAACGTTTGGGTGCAAAACTGTTATTTGAATTCAAGGTAACATTTGGATTCAATATCACACGCGAATGGGCAACCGAAATATTTATTCAACACTTTTCCAATGCAAACACCGCGGACGAAAATAATTCATATGCATTTTATGGAATTGGTTTAACACATAACTTTTAATAAAAGTTTTTTACCAATCAATTGGCGCGAAACCATTTTGTTTTAAGTATTCGTTTGCCTGACTGAAATGTTTACAACCAAAAAATCCACGATACGCCGACAAAGGCGATGGGTGCACAGTTTTTAACACAAGATTTTGTGATGTATCCACCAACGCGGCTTTCTTTTGGGCATAACTACCCCACAACATATAAACAATATGGGAACGCCGCGCCAACGCCGCAATCGCCGCATCTGTGAATTGTTCCCACCCGCGCCCCGCATGCGATGCCGCCACATGTGCGCTTACCGTTAATGTAGAATTCAACAATAACACACCCTGCTCTGCCCAATGCGTCAAATCACCATTGGTTGATGATGGGCGCCCTAAATCATTTTTAATTTCAGTATAAATATTTACCAATGACGGCGGCGGTGTAATGCCTGTTGGCACAGAAAAACAAAGTCCCATTGCTTGTCCTGGTTCATGATATGGGTCTTGGCCAATAATCACAACACGTGTTTTATCAATTGGACACAAATTAAAAGCATTAAAAATATCACGCGCCCGCGGATATATTTGTTTCCCAGACAAATATTCGCCGCGCACAAAATCAGTAAGTTTTATAAAATAATCTTTATCAAATTCTGCGGCCAATTCACGCTTCCAAGATTCTTCTATCTTCACATCCATTTTATTTCAACCCCGTTATTAAACCATTTTGTGCAGATTTCCAAAGCACAACATCAATATACCCGATTGGTAAATTTGTTTTTTGTGCCAAACACTCAAACATCGCATCACAATATTTTTTCACCTCTGGATTTAATTTTTGATTATCAATAATTGCACTTTGAACTTCGCACTTTGCACTTTGTATCGCAAACGCGACGCCCAACCGTTGAATCCAAATATCATATTTCACAATATCGCACCCTAAATTCCGCGCCAAATGATGACTTGTAATTTTTCCAATATGCGGCAAAGACGAAAGATATTTTAATTTATCATCTATACTTTTTTGCACATAATATTCGCGCGTATAATCATCACGATTTTGCCAAATTTTATAAATCGCATTTACTTTATTTTTATTGTGAAAAATTTGAAACAAAGAATCTGCATCTGCACCATCGCGCAACGCATCACAAATTTTTTTATGAATTTTTTTTGCTGTTTTCTGGGAAAATCCACCCGCCAAAATCACATAAGAACACGCATCTGCAAACGCGTCCGGCGACAATTTCCGCGGATGCGCCAACATATCACGAATTTCATCAAAAGACATATCATCACTGTCCAGCCCACGCGCCCGCAAAGTCTTATCTAAATCAAAAAACCAATCTGCCGTAAACATTTTAATCGTTATTTGTTTTCATAAACAGTTTTTTTATCAACGCTTTTTCTTTTGCACTACGGGTATCATCTTGGGCTTCTTTTTCTTTCATTTGTGCCGCATGTTGTTCTGCTTCGCGCTTGTTCAAAACATTAACAATTGCATCTTTGAATTTATTTGTTTTATATGTCGCTTTTTCAACATCATTTTTAAGTTTTTCATCAAAACTTACAACTTTTTCTGCCGCATTATATACACCTTTATAAAGCATTGCCTTTGGTTTTGAAACCACACCAATTTTTTGAGCCACCTTTAAATCTTCTTCAAATTTACGTCTATCGTCCGCAGGACTCTGCACTACATCTTTTGGTGTCATATCGCGTTGTTGTTCTGTTTTTTCCTCGCGTTTTTTACCAATTGCTTTAAAATCAGCTATAAATTTATCTTTATCATGTTCAGCTTTACCGTATTGACCCGACAACAATTGTTTATATTGATTGGCCATACTTTGTGAAATAACCCCTTCACGCACAGAACTGGATATATATTTGCTAAACTTATCTATTTCATAATTAGCCTCGCCAACATTTTCTCCATCCAAAGCCTTGCTATAATTATCTATAAATTCCTGTATCCTACCAGAAAACTCTTTCTTAAAATCTTTTTCTACTGATTGGCCCATATTAAACATACCAAATTTTGCTTTTGGGTCTTTGGTTTTTTCTGGTTCGAACATTACAGTTTTTTTACCCTGTTTATCTGCGATTTTATCTTGCTGTTGCACTTCATAATCTAATTTTCTTTTATCATCGGCAACACTTTGCACAATATCTTCGGCTTTTTCTGGACGCTGTTGCGGCATTTGTCCTTTATTAACAATTTCGTTCAAAGATTTCACCGCATCTTCATGCAAATGAACAGAAAACGCCCCACTTTGCACTTCTCGCAATGGCCGTCTTAATTCATCAGCCACAGCGTTAGAAATCACCCCAGCTTTTGCTGCGGCATTAATTTCATTTGCCAATTCAACAAATGAACGCGATGTATCCTTGAAAGATTTTCTTTCCACCGCATCAGTATATTTTTGTATTGCTTTTTTCACAGAATCCACGCTTGGTGTCGAACGTTCGTTATCTGCTTTAACCTGTTCTTCGGGCAATTTACGTTTATCGTCCGCCGGACTTTGCACGACATCCATTGCTTTCATATCACGTTGTTGTTCCTGTTTTTCGATTTTTTGTTGTGTTTTATCAAACTGGGGTGCTTGCGCGTGCACAGATTCCACTTTTTCTAAATTATTCATTAATTGTTCATTTCTATAACTTTCTCTTTCAATAGCATTATGAAACTCATCGCCTGCATAAACCAAATATTTTACATTTTCTTCCACATTATCAGTGAACCCACCCCTGTCCTGCAAAAATTTTGTATAATGCATTAAATCATTATTTACATAATCATAAAACATTTTGTAAAAGTGATTTAATTCCTCAAAATCATACGGATGTTCTAAATCCAGTTGTTTTCCACGTATAAAAAAATTTTCCAATTCATTTGATAACTGTTCAAAAAGTCCACCAACCTCATACGCTTCCATATTTCGATATGTTCGGGCAAGGTTTTCTGCTTGATCATGCACACGATAAACCAGTTGCATCAATTCATTCCAAAAATCAATCAATTCCTTGGATGCCTTTGGGGCCACACCTCTATCACGAAGTTCTTGCAATTCTTGTAAAGATATATCTTCATCCATATCCCAACTCTCCTTATCCTTATAAAAACAAATTTGGACTTAAACGTCCAAATTTGCCTCTAATGCGTTTTCAACGATAAAGTCACGTCGCGGTTCAACCACATCGCCCATCAACATCGACACCACTTCGTCCGCCGCTGATGCGTCTTGGATTTTAACCTGGAACAACGAACGATTATTTGGGTCCATTGTTGTTTCCCATAATTGTTCCGCGTTCATTTCACCCAAACCTTTATACCGTTGAATCTTTAATCCATTACGCGCATATTCAAATGCAGTATTTAACAAATTCAACGCGCCCCAGATTTTTTGTGATTTTGATTTCACAGTTAGTGTTGTTGGTTGTGCAAACATTTGCATTAATTCGTCTTTACCATCCATACGATGCCAACCACGAATTTCCGGAGAATTTAATTTTTCGCGCGGCAACACATGTGTTTCCCGCACCGAACGTAAAGTACGGGTAATAGTAATACCCGCATCATCACCAAATACTTTCCACCCGCGTTCAAATTCTAATTCTTCGGCATCCAACATTTTTGCTGCCGCTGCAAAATTTTCATTTGTTTCATTTTCCAGCGCACCGTTTAATGCCAAAGCCTCTATAAATCGCAAAGGCATAACATGATTCAATGGTTGTAAAATATTTTTCATATTCAAAACCAAACTTAACAACCGTTTCAAATCTGCACCTGAAATCTGTGTTCCGTCTGCGCTTTGAATCATACCATCGGTTGCCAATTGATTCATTAAATAATCATCCATATCATGTTCATTTTGGATATAAATTTGTTGTTTTCCACGCGTCACACCATAAAGTGGCGGTTTTGCAACATAGATATATCCGCGTTCAATTGCCTCTGGCATATGACGATAGAAAAATGTCATCAACAATGTTTGAATATGTTGTCCGTCCACATCAGCATCGGTCATAATAATAATTTTATGATAGCGCATTTTTTCGATATCAAATTCATCTTTACCAATTCCGGCCCCCATTGTTGTAATCAACGCGCCAATTGTATCAGATGTTAACATACGGTCAAAACGCACGCGTTCAACATTTAAAATCTTACCACGAAGTGGCAAAATAGCCTGTGTTTTACGGTCGCGTCCTTGCTTTGCGGTACCCCCAGCCGAATCCCCCTCTACAATAAACAATTCGCATTTTGATGGGTCGCGTTCCGAACAGTTCGCTAATTTACCCGGCAAACCACCCAATTCTGGCCCTGATTTTTTACGCGACAATTCACGTGCTTTGCGTGCCGCTTCACGTGCGGTCGCCGCCTCTACTATTTTATCAACAATGGCTTTTGCGATTGCTGGATTTTCTTCCAAAAATTCATACAGCATATCGTTCACAGTATTTTCAACCAACGGACGCACTTCACTGGACACCAATTTATCTTTGGTTTGCGAACCAAATTTTGGGTCTGGGATTTTCACACTGACGATACTGGTTAAACCTTCGCGGAAATCTTCACCGGTTAAATTGATATCTTTCTTGGTAATTTTTTCACCAATATATTTATTCAACGCGCGTGTAAGTCCGGCACGAAATCCAGCCAAATGTGTTCCACCGTCCCTGTTTGGAATATTATTTGTAAAACAAAGCGATGTTTCCGTATATGCCGTTGTCCATTGCAAAACAATTTCGATATAAGAATCTTCGATTTGTTTAATCATTTGAATTGGTTCCGGATTCAGCAATTCTTTTGATTTATCCAAATAAGTTGCAAAACCCTTTAACCCATCAACCGAATGAAATTCGCGTTCTTTTTTCTCGGCACCGCGCAAATCTTCCAAAATAATACGAACATTAGCGTTCAAATAAGATTGTTCACGCAACCATGTTTCCAATGTATCAAAATTAAATGTCGTGCCTGTAAATGTATTTGGCGATGGCAAAAATGTCACCTCACTCCCATGTTCGTGTTGTGTTTTATTTTCTGTGATTTGCAAATCTGTGGTTGGGACACCTTCGGCAAAAGACATGTATGCTTGCTTTTCACCACGCCACACACGCACTTCTAACCAAGTGGACAATGCGTTCACAACGGACACACCAACACCATGCAAACCGCCCGACACTTTATACGCACCATTACCTTCGTTATCAAATTTACCACCGGCGTGCAATTCGCACATAATCAATTCCAAGGCACTTCGACCTGTTTCATGATTTATATCAAATGGCATACCACGACCATTATCGCGAATTGTAACACTGCCATCAGCATTTAATGAAACATACACTGTATCGGCATATCCAGCCATCGCTTCGTCAATAGAATTATTGACCACTTCATAAATCATATGATGCAAACCATCACCACATTCGCCAACATCACCGATATACATCCCAGGACGTTTTTTAACCGCCTCTAAACCTTTCAAAACTTTAATAGAGTCGCCAGTATATTCATTATTTACAACCATAGTATTTCCTTTCGTTTTTTACTACATAAACTTAGCAATTTATGCTATAATTTTCAAGGAAAAAGGACAAAAAAAGGGCGAAAAATGAAATCTGTTCGTAATAAATTTGCGACACGTGAACAAAAAGAACACATGGTATGTGTTGGCGATGCATTTAATCCCGTAAAATCATACACAAAGGCGGATTTTATATCCCCATCAAATGTTGCTGAAAAGTTCAATATTTCACGTGACGCGGCCAAAAAATTAATGCAAAAGGCAAAAACATACGATGAATCTTTTGTCTTGAACGGGCACAAGGCACCAATTATAGTAAAACTTAGCAAGACCAGTGGCCTGTATTTGCATCCAATGGCGATTGATGCCTTCCAAGAATACTTACAAAAACAAAGGAACTAAGCAATGAAATTCAAATTAATTTATTTTGGCGATATTTTTGTTAATCCAAAAAAACGCGCACAACATATTGCGGATATCCGCATGCAATTCCACCCACAATTAAAACGGTTAGTAGAACACAGCCCATGGGATAATTTAACAAAATACATGTTGCCAAACGCATCAAAAAGCCCACTTATTACCCGTCATGTTGGTGGCATAGATTGGAACCCAATAATCAGTCCAAACCTGAATATGATTGCAGAATTGGATATTTTAATGTTGCACCCTGAAATTGTTGGCGTTGCACACTCGGATATTGATAATCGTATTAAAACATTAATGGACGGGTTGCGTTGTCCACAAAACGAGCATGAAATTGGTGGTAACACACCAAACGATATTGGGCCAATTTATACACTGTTGGACGATGACCATTTGGTGACGAAATTGACCGTTAATACATCACACTTACTGGCACAAAATATGTTTCCAGAAAACTTCAAAGCAACCCCTGATTCAATATTTATGCTGATTGATGTAAATGTCCGGGTCACCGAAGGAACCTTGGAAAACCTACCATTTATGGTATAATAGAGTAAAATTTCATTATTTGAACTTTGAACTCTGAACTTTGAACTCTGAACTTTGAACTTTGAAAAAAATCCCGATTTCCATCGGGATTTTTTAACAGGGCCCCGCGAAATTGCAAAATTTCGTGGGTAAAACCCGGGCCCCGAAAAATTCATAAGAATTTTTTGGGTATTATGCCAACATCATTGTAATTTGGTCTTGCATTTGGAAAGTCGCCAAAACGACCCATGCAATAATCGCCGACACCAATAAAATACCGACACTATTTAATGCACTTGATATAGATTCCATTTTACGCACAGAATCCGCCAAATAATCTTTGGCCAATCGCGATATATTCGGCGCAAAATCGTTCATTTCTGAATAAATTGTTAAATCACCGATAATTTCATTATTTGGAAATTCATAACCTGTGTTTGCCAATGCCACACCTAAATTATCACCATTTGCAATATACCTTAATGTATCTTCCAAAATTTTTCGCAAATACCGATTGGCATTATCTGCCAAAGTCCGCATTGCATCTGGCATTGCAATTCCCGCCGACACCATGGCGGACAAAGACATCAACCAACCAACGGCTGTATGCATTTTATAAACATTCCATGGTGGCAACACATCAAACATAGTCCGCAAATATCCGGTCCAATTTGCCAAACTGAACCACACCAACAAAGAAAAACCAACCAACACACCCGCAATAATATGCCAATAATTTATTGTGAAATTTGATACACTAATCAACAAACCTGCCGCACCGGTCCACACAACATTTTGACCCGCAACGGCGGAAAGTGGTGGCACCAAATACATACCAACCATAACAATTATACCAAATGTCAAAACCAATAAAAACATTGGGTATGCGATTGCACTGCGCATTGCGCGTTTAATTTTTGAAATACCATTTACAACGGTTTCAACATTTTCCAAAGCCACAACCAAATCTGCAACATTTGCCGATGTGACAAGTAATGTTTCTTCCATTGGCAACCAACCGCGTGTTGCATCAGCAAAACTCATACCCATTTCTAAATTTTTTTGCCACACACGCACAACAATTGCATATGGTTCATCAGGTTTGCGTCCGTTTTGCGACTCTATTTGTTCAATTCGCGACAACGCGTCCATCAAAGAAAAATTATTACGCAACAAAGACGCCAACTTACGCACCATTGCCATGCGTCGTTCAGTATTCAATTTGAACACCATTTTTGCATATAATAATTCTAACTTTTCCATTTGATTAATATTCCCTTGGTCTGTCTAAAAAACCGACCCAACGTTCTAATTCATCAACACCGATAATACCTTTTAACATCAATTCCGCCGCGGACTCTTTTAATGTTCGACCATCCATTTCTTCCAACCAATACTTTGTTGCCAAATCTGTATTCCCAGAAAGTGCAAGACGCAAAAACTCACTGTTTGTAATAATAATTTCACCGGCCTTTATACGTCCCATTGTTCCCGACCCATTACACTCACTACATCCGGTTCCTTTGATAAAAGTTTGTTTTAATCCAATTTCACCAAACGCATCTTTGACACGTGTATATGCGGGATGTTCTGGATGATTTTCCAAAGGTTCACGACAATGTGGACATAACTTTTTAAACAAACGCATTGATACAAGTCCACGCATCAATGTTTCTTCTTTTAACTTAAAACTTTCCACCCCCATATCCAACAAACGGGTCAATGCCGCCATCGCAGAATTCGCATGCAAAGTCGTCCAAACATTATGTCCCGACAAAGCACCACGCACCGTTAATTGTGCCGCCGCCAAAGTCCGGATTTCACCAACCATCAATGTATCAGGGTCGCTGCGCAATGCCGCCGCCAATGCTTCTGTATATTTTTCATCGCGTTGTTCTTCGTTCATTGCATTTACAACCGGCATTTGATGTGCGCCAAATATTTTTTGTTCAACCGGATTTTCAACCGTAATCATATTTATTTCATAATTTCGTTCTTTTAACATCAACGACATATTCCGCACCAAAGTCGTTGATTTACCGGACGAAGTCGGTCCCGCAACCAACACCAATCCCGTTGGATAAGACCGCAACCGCGCCATCAATTTTTGTTCATATTCACCAAATTCTTGTTCTGTTTTAATACCTTCGGATGGATTATCATACAACAAACGCATAACAACATATCGCGTTCCATATGCAATAGGGTTAAATTGCATACGAATACTGGTGACACCTTCGGGCAAATATAAATCTTTGGTTCCACGCAGTGGTGTTCGTCCATCTTTTTGTGCAGATTGATATTCATTTTGTGCATAATTTGAATTTGAAATATCCGCCGAAGCAAACGCGGCACGCACAAAAGATTCGCCCCACGCCGAATTATATTCCAATACGGGTTGCATACTGCCATCTATACGGAAATAGATTGTTGTTTGGTCGGCAACTTCTATATGTACATCCGACACTTTTTGCACTGCGGCCTTGGCAATAATATCGACAAAATCTTTCTGCATTTGGTTATCATAATCGGCACGCGAATGATTATTACCACCCAATCTTTCTTCGTATGTTTTATATATTGCCGACACCAAACCTAAATCAGAATAAAATGGTACACGCATTGGCATATTGCGTTCACGCAACAAATCAAGGAAAGCCAACACACGCCCATCATATTTATGTGTTCGTGAAATAATGATTTCACCACCAGTAAAATAAGCAATCAAACTTTGAACATCGCGCGACAATTGCATTTGCGCACCGGTTGCCGTCAACAAACGATTACCGTTTGAATACAAGTAATCAAGTATTTCTTTTATTTCGGCATGTTCCATACCGACCGGTATTGACGGTTTATTATTCAATAAATCTTTTGTTTCTTTGCTCATTTTTTTACCGACTGGATATATTCAAATTTTGTGTTTCACCATCTTTGGTAAATACAACACCATCTTCCAAAGATATAGATTTAACTGTAAATCCATTTATCTTTTTACCAACACTTACGCGTTTGGTTTGACCTGTTTCTAAATCAGAAAGCGTTGCCTGTAATTGATTACCGGCCCCCATAACATTTACCAATTTATACATTGTTGAAATATCTTCTTCCAATTCTTCAGTTGGCTGTTTTTTTGGCGCAGTTTTTTTCTTTGATTGCCCAGAAACCGAATTCGACACACTATCCGTTGTTGCGACATCTGCCGCGGCGGCGGCTGCTGCCAAAGCGCGTTTTTCATTTTCAATTCTTGCGGCTTCGGCTTCTAACTTTGACTTTTCATTTTGCAAAATTTGTTGTTCTTGTTCTGCGCGTCCCGACAGTGTATCCATTTCCATTTGCAATTTAATTTTTTCCGCCGCCAATCTGTCTAAATCCAAATCCAATTGTGCGCGCTCTTTTTCCAATTCCATTAAAACTTTTTCTTGCTCTAAATCTGTAATTTGTTGAAACAAAGAACCGTTCACATCATAATCTGCAACCGAACCCACAACCACATCACCACCATCATCGGTAATAACAATTTCTTCTTCGTCAAATTCTTCATCAACCGCATACGCCGGCATCGCGCATAACGCAAATACAGCAATCAACAAACCAAATAATTCATTTTTATTTTGCATAGATTATAACCTCATAGTTCCAATTTCTTGCGATGGCGTTCCACACACAACGTGTCATATAGAATCCACCGAAATCTTCAAACATTTTTGTAAATTGCATCGGCATCATTTTCGAAGTCGTTGCAAATTCAACAATGTTTAATTTTGCAGTATCAACACCATTGGTAAGTGTATCAACAACAATTTCCGTCTTTACATCTGTGTGCAAAGTTTGAAATAAACTAACGATATTGCGTTCAACGGTCTCTGCATCGCGTTCATCTTGACTGGATTCAACTGCGACCTCTGGCAAATCAACACTTACACTCAAAGTATTGTCATCAATTTCGATAATCGTTGCCCCAGGTAAAAAATCCGCTGCAATCGTATAAAATTCGTCCAAAGTCCCATATTTTCTGTTAAATTCAGCCGTTGCATTTTTTTCACCGCAAATAACTTTGGATTGAACCCAACCTGTAACCGGTTGCATTAAAAATCCAATTGCCTGATAACATTGTTTTGCACGCGCACCCGGCACAGGCAAAGAAGAATATGGAATAACCAACGGTTTAATTTCTTGTTTTACGATTTCAAATTCGGCATCTAATTCTTTACTTTTTTCTTCGATTTGGCGTTTATATTCCGCCGCCAATTCTGGGTCAATTTGAACCGGCTTTACCGCACGCATTTTATCAATCGGTTCACGAAAGAATAAATAAACACATGCAAAAAACGCCAACAACAAAATAAAAGATAAAATTCGCGACTTCCATAAATTTATTGCACGCAATTTATACTTTGCCTTGCGCGGTAATAAAGTATTTAAATCACGCGCCGATGCACGCGGCACCCCCCAAGAATTTGGCGCAATAAACGCGGTCCAATCCGGGATTTTTGAAAACTTTGCATATTCTGCACGCGCATCGGCTTCATTATTAAATAATTTATCAGCCAAAATAATTCCGTTACGCACTGCAACCAAATAATATTTTTTATCAATTTCAAAAACAGCCAAAAAAGAAGAATATTCACTTAATGCATCGACAATTTCCGCCGCCGCCGATGGCATACCGGCAATATAACCTTTGTGCCGCGACGCCAATCCAATCATAGACCGATATTCAACATATAAATTCGCTTTTCCTTTGGAATTATGTGCCAAAGTATATGCGTATTTTCGCGGCGCATAACCCACCGCCACAGGTTGCCAAAACAACCCAGCCGCAAATCGTTTTTTATTCACGTGCAACAATTCACTCAAAGTATTGTCGCCAATCCTGAATATTTTATTAAAAACGAAACTGAAAAAAGCACCAATAACTGTGTCTAACAATTTATTTACTCTCTCCTGTCTTATAATTATACCAAAAAACAACAAGCCTTGGCAAACATATAATCACACAAAATGATTATTATTTGGCACAATCATAAACACGCGCAGTCATCAAATATTTATATTCTGGCCCAAACATAACCCAAGTATTTTGAACTGTTTCATCGCGTTCCAACCAAAACACATTACCGGTTTTATTTTGTTCTGCGATACGATTTTTCAAATATTGAATTGCGTCATCATGGGAATACACAGACGCTTCTGCATCTAACTTATACAAATAAGTGCAATTTGATGGCGCAGATTTCACCATCATCAAACTATCACTATTATTTTCTGGTTTAATTGCATGCGTACACGCCGCCAAAGCACCAACCGCACAAATTAAAAATATTTTTTTCATTTTTTCCTCCTTGTCCCACAAAGCCTTGGCGAAGTGGGATTCCTTTTTAATTGGTTATTTATCAACGATTTCATAATTTTTTGGGTCGCTGAATAATTTTCGCAACACCAGATTATTCAAAGCATGACTTCCCTTGTACGACACCAAATCCCCCATAACAAAACCACCGGCGGTGAACATATCGCCCAACGCATCGATTACTTTGTGCCGCACAAATTCATCTGGCCAATACAGGTTATTTAACACGCCATCACCCGCCGCATTTAACGCGATAACATTATGTTCATTTGCACCGCGTCCCATACCATGTTTTTTAAGGTATTCCCACTCTGAAATTTTTCCAAATGTCCGCGCGCGCGCAACATCACGCAAAAATTTATCACGCGATTTTTTTGTCCCATCAAAAGAATAAACAAAAGATTGTTCGCCTATTATTTTTTCTGGATAAACCAAAGTCGCAATAATATTTAATGCATGTCCACCATTTGGCGACAACCGCACAAAACCGTCTGTCTTTCGACCTGCCAATTTATTTATAATCCAAAATTTCAACTTTTCGAACATTGGGATATTTTTCTTAGCCTCGGCCGATTTCACAATAACTTCGCGTTTAACAATAATGCGTTTTGGACTTAAACCAACGACACCAATGGATAAAAA
The DNA here is from genome assembly GCA_017534945.1 of Alphaproteobacteria bacterium. GTDB lineage: Bacteria > Pseudomonadota > Alphaproteobacteria > Rs-D84 > Rs-D84 > Enterousia. The sequence goes on from JAFXVB010000026.1 coordinate 108,977, forward strand.
TTTTTCCATAAAATTATATGCACTGCCATCTAATATAGGTGTCTCGGGTCCATCGATTTCTATTATCGCACTGTCAACACCAACCATCATCAATGCCGCCATCAAATGTTCAATTGTTTGCACATACCCAGAATCCATTTTACCAATGGTGGTATTACGCATTTTTGTTTCGCCGACATTATCATATGTTGCGGGTATATCGAACTTTTTATCAATATCCACACGATGAAAAACTATACCTTTGGCCTTGCTTGGTTTAATAACCATTTTAACTGGTGTACCACTATGAATACCGACACCACTTATTTCAAATTTCTTTTTAAATGTTGCCATCTAAACTCTCCTTTAACCAAGCAAAGAATTTCTTTTCAATTTTCATTTCCAACTTTGCATATTTAATTTCATCACGAACATCATTTGGCAAACGCACCCAATCTTTTTCAGTTGTCAATAATTTCGCATTATATTTTGTCGCCAATCCTAAAAGTCTTTTTATATCTGCATCTGTATATTGATAATGATCCGCAAAAGATATTTTTTTAACAACATTTTTCAATCGCCGGAAAAATTTTTCTGGATATCCAATTCCCGCAAAAGCAACAATTCGCACATCATCATCGTATGGCGATATAGTCGCGCTTTCCGCATAAAACACAGGGATATTTTCTGGGATTTTTAAATCTGTTTTCTTTGATTTATCTGCACGAATAATAATCACCGCATCGGCGCGTGATATTGCATTTAACTTTTCACGTTTTGGACCCGCCGGCAACAAAAATCCATTTCCAAAACCAAAAGATTCGTCCACAACAATGATTGATACATCTTTTTTAATACTTGGATTTTGAAATCCATCATCCATAACAATTGGTGTATTTGAATCTTGCTTGTTCAATAAAATGATATTGCTGTATCGTGAACCAGTATGCACATTTAAACCATACCGCGACAGCATCATTGCCTCATCACCAACGCCGCCTGTTTTTTGTGATTTTTTATATCCACGCATAACCACCGGCGCATCTAAAAATTCAGCAATTTGACGCACAATCGGTGTTTTACCAACACCGCCCGCCAAAATATTTCCAACACAGATTATTTTTCGACGCGATTTTAACGGTTTCCGCGCACGCAAACGAAAAACCGCGCGTGATACCCATAAATAAAATACAGACAAAGGCAATAATATCAACGCAATCAAACCTTTGCGTAAAAACCATTTTGGTGTTTTCATTACTTTTTTTCCTTTGCTAATTTTTCTAACTTTTTAGCCTCGCGCATTTTATGTTTAAACTCACTGGCGGTTAAATCAGCTTCTACCTGCATTAAATTAAAAATTTTATCTAAATCGCGCATTTGCTTCACACAGATTTTTTCAATTTTCTGGCGTTCTTGTTCAAATGCCGGTGTTTTAATCTTAGATTTCACAAAAATCGGTTCGCCCACATCCATAATATTTTTAGAAAAAGGAAGTGCTATCAAATACCTATCCCAACGCGTTTGAAACCAAGATTTAGACGATGCAAAGCACACCGGAATAATTGGCGCATTTGCCATCTTGGCAAAAAACATTGCACCATCTTGCAACCGCAATGACGGACCACTGGGGCCGTCTGGACACATAACAATACAACGTTTTTCTTTATTTAACACACGCACCCCTTGACGCAATACAGAAACCGCACCATTTGATGTACTGCCATAAATTGCCTTGGCACCGAACATATGTTGAATTTTTGCCATAAGTCTCCCGTCTTTATTACGACTGGTGACGGCACAAGACCGAATACGATACAACGCCATAACAACCGATGGAATCATTGTTCGTCCATGCCAAACAACGAAAATTGCGGGTTTTTTCCGGTATTCTTTTAACACTTTTTTATTACGCACATGTGTACAACATGTTGCAAAAATCAACCACATAATAATAGATACCGGCACAGCAAAAATCCACTGTACAATGTCTAAGCCTAAAAAGGGGTCTAAAACAAATTTTCTAAACTTACTTCTTGCCATATAAATCACCACATATAATACTTGGGAAATCATAGCAACAATAAAAAAACAATGCAAGAGCCAAAGGTGAACATCGTGCTAACTTTCGGTTTTAACACAAATTTTTTGAAAAAAATATGATTTTTAATTGACATCGCTTGAATTTAATATATAATAACCCCTATCACATCGCGGGATAGAGCAGTCCGGTAGCTCGTCAGGCTCATAACCTGAAGGTCGTTGGTTCAAATCCATCTCCCGCAACCAGTTTAATAATAAAAATGCCCCAAATGGGGTATTTTTATTATTAAATTTATTCTGGGATTTGAACCAACGAAGAAGTTGGTTCACCACAAGGATTAGGCGGGTGGAAACACGCCGGTTTGCGATAGCAAAAATCCGCAGTTGCCGCGAAAATTTCATTTTCGCGAATTCCATCTCCCGCAATTAATTATTTTTTCTTTGATTTAAAATATCTTTCAAATGCATCGTTTACTTTATTTTCGATGCATTTTTTAATTTTTTCGTCTTCGGTTCCGTCTAAAATTGACGCATCGTTTTCTTGTTGTTTTTTGAATTTTTCGACTAAATTTTTCAATCGCACATCATCAACAATTTTATTTTGAATTGTTTCAAACGCGATTGGCACATTATCAACATTTTCAACATATATCGGCATAATATCATTTGAAATGTTATGCAAAGCCACATCAACATCTTGGAACACAGAATCCAATGCTTTACGCGAATCTGCGATATGGTGATTTTCATGTTCTAAAATTGCATTATATTCACAAGAATCCTTTTTGTATTTTTTATCTATGACAACTTCGAAATCTTTGAAACCGATTTTTGCATCCACAGAATCTAAAAAAACACAATAATATTTACCATTAAAAACATAACTTATTTTTGGTGCAAAAGAACCGAAAGGCATAACATTAACATAACCACCTTTTGGCCATAAATCATCATTTGACGATTGAATTTTAACACCACCATTTTCGCGTAAAACATTAACATCTGGAATTTTTTTATATTGATTACACAAATCATCGGCCGCATATAAATCAGCGCAAAACAAACAACACAAACCAAACAATAATTTTTTAACCATTACACTTTAACAATTCTTCATATTGTTTATTTTCATCATCAACCTTGGCATTTCTTAATTCTTCTTCGGCGGAAATTTTTTGTTTTACCAAAATCATATCTGGGTGTGTTTGTAATTTATTATTTAAATCATCAATTGCATCGGCAATATCTTCTTCATTTTTAACAAATATAGGAATAATAGAATTTGCTGCCGAATATACAGATTTTTTCAAGTCATTTTGAAAATCATCAATCACAGATAAATACGCCGTAATATGTTCACCTTCGTGCGCCAAAACCGCCTTGTATGAACAAGAATCCAATTTATGACGCATATCAACTTTTACCAAAAAATCACTATATCCAATTGTTGCATTTATATCTTTGATACCGACACAAAAACCCTCATTATCTGGTAATTCATCAATATTAACAACGATATTATATTCATCAACCAAAGTCGCGACAACATTACCATGATATAAATCCATCATCTGCAAAGGTTGACCAACTTTTTTAACCCAATTTGGTTTTTCTATTCTTACCAAAGGACGAATTTTATAGGCGACACATTTATCTTCGGCAAAAGCATTTGCAGAAACAATCAAAGATAATAAAAATGTAAAAATTTTATACATTTTTCTTTAAATATTCCTCTACAAAACCACTCCCATACTTTTTATATAATTCTTCGGCTAATAAAACCGATGAACGCCCAGATTCAAACAATCGCAACAAACTTCCCAATCCACCAAGTTCAGTATTCAAAATCACAGATTCATTATTCACCGGCCGCGACAATAATACCGCGCGTTTCAGGTTTGGATATGCCTTTCCTTGGATAAACGCCATTTCCAATGGATTCAATTTCCAATGTTCATAATCTGATATATCTGCGGCTGGATTACGGAAGAATAATATTGTTTGTGCCTGACCACGCACAACATCACCAATACCCAATTTATCCAACACATTTGCGCGTTGAAAAGCCACCATATATGCCTGACGATTTTTACGACCTTCTTGTAATCCGGCAATAAAGTTATCGCGGAACATTTTGTTTTCAAGCATAGGTGCCGTTTCGTCAATCATAATCAATGACGGATTTCCGCCTGATACAGTTGTATTATTTATTCTGTGTAAAATATAAGATATAACCGCCGGCGCCAAAACCGGATCTTGCAAAATATCTGTAAAATCAAAAGTAGTAAGGCGCGATTGCAAATCCAAAGTATCTTCATTTTCATTGAACATATCGCCATATTGCAAATCATCAACCCACTTTTTAAGTGCCGATCGCATTTCGCCATTTGAAGAAAAACAACTTTCCCATAAATTTGATAATTTTCTATCTTTTTCCGCCAAATAGTCGAAATTAACCGATACGGCACGCGCGATTTCATCCGCTGAATTTGCATCTGTTTGACCTGATATCATTGCCAACCAACGCCGCAAAAACGCACGATTTGCAACTGTATCCGCCATTTTAAACGGATTTAAATGTGTTTCAAAAGATTGTTCTTCTGCATTTTTAGTTTTATCTTTACCCTGCATAGTTATATATTTACCGCCAACCGCCAAAGTAAATATTTCCGCACCTTTATTTCTATCGAAAAAGAACGCTTTTAATTTTTGATGACGAAGTGCTTGGGCAATTAAAAAAGAATACAATGTTGTTTTACCACCACCTGTTGGACCAATTGTTAAACTGTGTCCTACTGCAACTGGCGCATCCGATACATGAAATTGAAATTGATATGGGGTACCTTGGGCGGTTGGGAATATAACCAATGGGCCGCGTCCCCAATCACTGTTTGTATGACCGCGTGGCACATAATCCATAGGAATCGAAATTGCGGCGGTTTTTGATAATAACTTAAAACTGCGTGGAAAAACATCAAATCCCGGTATCATAGAAAACCAAGAAACACGTGATGCAAATGTTTCAACAATCGGTGAAACACCAAATGACGCAGATATTTTTTTAAATTCGCCAATATAATTTTCCAAATCTTCGGGTGTATCACCAAACAAAACAAACAAAGGATAATAATTCACCAAAGTTTGATTTCCAGAAACGTTTTCATCCATCACACTTTCGGCTTCATCTAATTGTTCCATTGTTGATTCTTCGGTTTTATCATCCATGGTTGATTGTGTTTGACGCAAAGCCATCGCAACATCGGCGGTTCCCATAATACGAAAACCGTTCATACAAATCATTTCGCATTGAATTGTTGAAATATTTATGAAAAATTCTTCATCCAGATAATCCGGTGCCATTTTAAAAGAAATCGCCGCTGCATATTTTTCCGCACCACCACTTTCATAACGAATAAAACCATCATTTAAAAAATCAACATCATCAACTGTCACTAAATCTGCGATATTTTTATCGGCATTTTTTGGTTCTGGTTTGGTAAGTGGCGACAAAATACGGCCAAAAAACCGCGCCATATTATTTACATCATCATTTTTTAATAATGTTGGTTTATATGCAGAAAACATAGATTCAATATAATTACAATATTGATTTAATTTATCAATTGCATCACCACCACTGACCGATATAACAATATAATAATTATTAGAAAAAATCTTTAATCCCTGATTTTTCCATTTATTATAAATCATCTGTAATGTTGGTTGATGAAATTCATAATCCAGATTTTCATGAACCGCGTCACGCGTTGTAAAAAATCGCAAAACAACATTTGGGTCATGAATTTGATTAAATAAACTTGCCCTTAAATCTAAAAATTTAGCGCGGGTTTGTTCATCTTGCATACTGGTTTGAATACCATCTAAATGATAAACACGAACAAAACCACCGTCTGTCAGTTCCAAAGTATTATCTTTTCTAACATTTTTAAATGGTAAATATGCAGAATAACGTAAATAACCAAATTTCGGGAAAATTTTTCGTGTTAATACCGGCATATATAACATCAAAACGATAAAAATAAACAAAACCACCATAACTAATATAGTAATAGTCATGGGAAATTCACCACTGCCTGCAAAATAATCAAAAAAATCAAAATTAATATTCATTATGCAGCCAATCTCCGTGGAATTTTATATTTTAACATACGCAATGTTGCGGACAAAATTTGCCCTAATTGCATATCTTTACGCGAATAAACCGCCAAAATCATATGAACACATATCACAGATATTAAAAACACCAATGGCGGAATTTCGACTTTAAAAAACCATAAACTCACAGTATAAATTGCAATAAAAACAATGAATTGGACAACAAAATTCAGCACCGCCAATGAATATGGCACATAAAAAATCCGTGGCGGATTTGCTAAGGCTTTCAAAACTTGCTGTCTCATCTCTTCCTTTCCTGTTAATAATTATAACATTTTTTAACATTTTTTAACAAGCATAAAAATAAAAATCTAAAAATTGTTAAAAATGTTGAAAACAGACAATTTTTTCCACAGGTAATTATTTATAAAAATTTTCCACAATCGATAAAAAAACTGCAAAATACAGCCAAAAAATTGTTGAAAACTTGTTAATAAAAAACTAAAAACTTTTTTTAACAATTTCAACAGCCCCAACAAAAACAACAATAAATATTATTATTTAATTGATTTTTGATAAAAACCGTTTATAATTGACCCGTAAAAAGGATAAAGACATGAAATTTTTAAGTTCATTAAAGGCTTGGAAAAAACGCGGTGATATTAAACAAATTCGTCGTGGTAAACAGGTTATATTGATTGACCCAAAAAATCCAAAATTAAAGGCTAAACAGGGTTTCAAGAAAAAATAAAGTTTTTATAAACTGTTATTTTTAATGCTCGTTTTAACGAGTATTTTTTTTATTTAAACAAATCGACATTATTTATAAATGCGTCTTTTAATACTTTTTTAACCTCTATATCATTAAGTCCAGATTCATGTAAATATTCAACCTGGGATACGGTAAAATGTGCAATATTTGCACTATGTTCCGCTGTATCTGGAATTGATGAAATTTTTTGCCGCGGTGAAAATACAATTTGTGCATTTTTACCAGCCAAAGCCGAAAATTCAATATTTGATTTTGCATTTTCACAATATTGATAAATATATGCAGTACCGGTTATTTTAGAAATACTATCTTCATGTGCCAAAAGTCGTGTTTGAATTAAAATACCGGTATTTTGTGCCAAATGATGTGCATCGATATTAAAATCTATATTTCCATGATTTTCAATTACAACAAACCCGCGCAAATCAGTTCCAAAACCACTGTTTTTAATATTTATATTTAATTTAGCAAATGTTTTTACTTTTACCTTAACAGATATATAAACAGATTGGTTTTTAATATTTTCATTTATATTTATATCAAAATCGTTTTGACCAGTTAATTCACCAACATATATAAAATGTATCGGCAAATCATAATTTTTATCCACAACCGGCGAATCCAGTGTTGATAATTCTGGACAAAAGATTCCATCGCGGAAAACAACTGTTTCCGCAGGAAAAGGTTTTATATTGAAATCTTCCCAGATGTATGACATATTACTACTATTATAAAGGATTTTATTATGGGATTCAATTGTGGAATTGTAGGTTTGCCAAATGTAGGAAAATCTACCTTATTTAATGCTTTGACACAAAGTGCCGCGGCCGATGCGCAAAACTATCCATTTTGCACGATAGAGCCGAATACCGGCCGCGTGGTTGTACCGGATGAAACATTATTAAAATTAGCGGCGGTTGATAATTCTGAAAAAATTATACCGACCCAACTTGAAATTGTTGATATAGCAGGATTAGTAAAAGGTGCGTCCACTGGCGAAGGTTTGGGAAATAAATTCCTTGGCAATATTTTGGAAACAGACGCGATTATTCATGTTGTTCGTTGTTTTGAAAATGATGATATTGTGCATGTGAACGGAAAAATCGACCCGATTGCTGATATTGATACAATTGAAACAGAATTAATGTTGGCGGATTTAGAATCTTTGGAAAAACAAATTAAAAATCTTACCAAGAAAGCACATGGTAATGACAAAGATGCAATAAAATTATTGGCGGATGCTGAAATTATTCGCACAAATTTAACAAATGGCACCCCTGCCCGCGCCGTTCATGATATTGATGCGACCCCATTTAATTTATTAACAGCAAAACCAGTAATTTATGTGTGTAATGTGGACGAAGCGTCCGCCGCAACCGGTAATAAATTTTCAAGTTTAGTTATTGAAAAATATGGTGCGACTGCGCCTGTTTTGATAATTTCATCAAAAATAGAAATGGAAATTGCACAGATTACCGACCCCGCCGAACGAAAAATGTTCTTGGACGATTTGGGGTTAAAACAAAGTGGACTTGACCAGGTTATTAAAACCGGTTATGAAATATTAGGATTACAAACATTTTATACCGTTGGACCCAAGGAAGCACATGCATGGACAATAACGCGTGGCATGACCGCACCAATGGCTGCGGGTAAAATTCATACGGATTTTGAACGCGGATTTATTCGTGCTGAAATCATAACGCCATTGGATTATATCGAATACGGCGGCGAAGTAAAAGTCCGCGAGGCCGGCAAAATGCGAACTGTTGGTCGCGATTATGTAATGCAACCCGGCGATATATGTCATTTCTTGTTTAATGTGTAATAAATAAAATTGTTTATAATTTCCCGGTGTTTTTGTATATTTTTATCAAAAACACCGGTAATTTTTTGCATTATTTGAACTTTGAACTCTGTAATCTCGCTGTAGCGAAGCGAAAGCGGATGAACTTTTATTAAAATACCGGCCTTTTTAATAAAAATGTTAAAAAAAGCCGGCAATTTCTTTTCCAATGTAGCGGAACACCACATTGTCCCCTTCTTTATGAAAGAAGGGTGACGGGGTAGTTGTGAAGAGTTTGAGTAAGCCGGTGTTTGCGTAATTACGAACACACCAGTAGCCCTTAATATTTCAAAACTACCTCCCCCTGCATTCGCAAAGCTCATTTCGGGTACTCCTTCTTTCATAAAGAAGGAGAATAAATTTCAGCATTATTTGAACTTTGAACTTTGCACTTTGAACTTTAATCAATATATAATAATTTTTCTAATTTTTCATTTATTTCGGTAATTTTTTTCTTTATATCGGTTAATTCTTCGTTTGTATAATTTTCACCGTTAATCATACCCTGCATTTTTATTTTTAATTCTTGTTCCAATGCCGCACGATACCGTTGCAATTTTAATGACACTATAAATTTTTCCGCTGCCTTATATTCCCAACCTAAATCAGGCGCCGTTTCATCAAATGAAATATTTAATGTCGCCAAAAAATCCGCATATTGACTGGCGATATCTGGAAAATTATTCACAATGTAAACCAATGTATTTTTCGTAACCAAATCTGTATCAGGTAATTTGATTTTTGGCGCATCCACTTTTTTCCATGAACGCCACTCATTAAAAGCGCGCTTTTTATATTCTTGTTCAATTTCAAATTGTAATTTTTTGTCTTGAATTTTTTTAAGTTCTGTATCTAAAAACTTTTCCGCCTGAACACGACCACCGGGTGTTTTGACCAAATAATTTGTATTTGCAATTTGCCATAAAAAATCAATCAAAGACATTGCATCATCAATAATTTTCTGCATCGCGGGTGCGCCACCGGTTTTTAAAACCTCGTCTGGGTCTTTACCCCCAGAAACGAAAGCAAAACGCACATTTGAATTATCGCGAATAAATGGCAAAACAATTGAACATGCCCGTACCGCCGCCTTATTACCAGCACCGTCCCCATCAAAACAGAAAATAATATTACGATTTGATTTACATAAAATTGCAATATGATCTTCGGTCAGTGCCGTCCCCAATGGTGCCACCGTTTCGCCAAAACCATGCACTTGCATTTGAATTGCATCTATTTGCCCTTCGACAACGATACTTCTATTTTTTTTATAAATTTCATCACGCGCAAAGTTAAAACCAAATATAGTCATGCGTTTATGAAATAATTCTGTATCGGTTGTGTTTATATACTTTGGTTCACTGCCGTCCAGACTGCGCCCAGAGAAAGCAATAACTTTACCTTTGGCATCAAAAATTGGAAACATCAATTTATGACGAAAGAAATCATACATACCGTATTCGCCACGCCGAACAAGTCCTGTTGCCAATAAATTATTTTGTTTTATATCAGTAAATGTTCCGGTAATTAAACTATTCTTTGGGGCATAACCAATTCTGTATTTTTTTATCATATCATCGGTAAAGCCGCGTCCACGAATATAATCCAAGGCATCATGACCAGCATCAGTAAATAATAATTTTTGATATTCACGTGTTGCGCGTTCACATATATCAATATAAGATTCTTCGGCGGCAACCTTTTCCGGTGATTTTGGTTTATATTCCGGCATTTTTAATCCGGCCAAATCTGCCAATTCGCGTATAGCCGCCGGATATTCCAAATGTTCTGTATTCATAACAAATGAAATAATATCGCCATGTGCACCACATCCAAAACAATGATAAAAACCCTTTTCTTCGGTCACAGAAAACGAAGGTGTTTTTTCATTATGAAACGGACAACAACCCCAATAATTTTGACCCTTTTTTTGCAGGGGAACACGACGACCAACTATATCAACAATTGAAAGTCGTGCGCGTAATTCATCAACAAAATTATTGTCATATTTTGCCAATTACTTTTTTCCTTTTTTTCCCGGATTTCGTGCATATACAGCCGGTTTTTTGTTGTTTATTAATTCTATTGCTTCCTCTAAAGTTGGTTTTGTTTTTACCGAAACATTAACTTTGGCTGATGAAATATAAGGACCAAATTTTCCAGTTGCATAGAATAAAATTCTTTGTTTTGTTTTTGGATTTTCACCCAGGTCTTCTGATATTTTACCCGCAGATTTTTTATTCAATAAATCCTTGGCAATGTCGATTGTTATTGTGTCGGCGGTATAACCTTTGGCAGATGCGTTTTGTTTACCGTTTGAAACATACGGACCAAATTTACCGGTTGGATAAAAAGTTATACCTTCGTCCAAATCAATTGGTGTATTTGGTTTTTTGTCGGTATTATCATCGCCGGGTATATCAGCCGGTGTATCCGCACCAATTTTAAGTGTATAATCACAATCTGGATATCGATTGCAACCAATAAATGCACCATACTTTGATAATTTAATTCCCAATGCACCACCACATTTTGGACATGTTGTGTTTTCGTCTGGAAATAAATGTTGTGCCATAAATTCATTTATAACATCAATAATTTCCGCCGTCTTTACACCACGCGCCGCATCAATTGTCGATTCTGTGGGGGTCCAGAAATCACGCAATGCGGAAAGTTTTCCAACATTTCCATTTGAAACATCGTCCAAAGTATCTTCGGTTTTTGCGGTGAAATTCACATCAACTAATTCAGTAAAATATTTTGCCAAATATGCCGTTATAATCCATCCCGCAGATGTTGGATGAAAACGATGTTGTTTATCTTGTTCGACATAATTACGGTCAACGATTGTGGACATAATTGTTGCATATGTTGATGGACGACCAATTCCCAATTCTTCTAATTTTTTTACCAATGTGGCTTCGGTAAAGCGCGCCGGTGGTGTTGTCCAATGTTGTTCAGGAATAAATTTATTGATATCAATTTTATCACCCACAGACATCGGCGGTAATTTCACACTTTCATCTGTTTCATCGTCATCGCGTGTTTCGTTATACACCTTTATAAACCCATCAAAAGTGCATGTTGTTCCAACACTGTGGAAAATTGCGTCTGTGTTATCTGGTTTAATATCAACCGCCACAGAATCAAATTCGGCATTACGCATTTGACATGCAATTGTCCGTTTCCAAATCAAATCATATAATTTTTGTTCATCTGTATCCAAACCAGTTGCCGGTGAATCAAAGTGTGTTGGACGAATTGCTTCGTGTGCTTCTTGGGCATTTTTTGATTTAGTCACATAAACATTTGGTGATTGCGGTAAAAATTTATCAGTATATGTTTTTTCAATATATGCACGAATATCATTAACCGCATCCAATGACAGATTTGTTGCATCGGTACGCATATATGTAATTAAACCTTGTTCATATAATTTTTGTGCAACCGACATAGTTCGCTTCGAAGAAAAACGCAATTTTCGCGCGGCTTCTTGTTGTAAAGTACTGGTTGTAAATGGTGGAAAAGCGCGTCTGGATGTTTTTTTTCGGTCAATATTTTGAACCGTCCCAGAAACAACCGGTTCACCCAAATCAGTCAAGATTTTATCAATTGTATTTTTATCTTTGATTGTTTGTTTATCGATTTTTCCGCCATTATATTTATTCAAAATTGATTTAAATCCTGTCGCGGTTTTGCCTGATATATTACAATCTGCGGACAAAGACCAATATTCTTGGGGACGGAAAGATTCAATTTCGCGTTCGCGGTCAACAACCAACTTTACCGCAACCGATTGCACACGACCCGCCGAACGCCCAAGATTACGCCGCCAAAGTAATGGCGAAACACCAAAACCAATTAAATAATCCAACGCGCGCCGCACAATATATGCATCAACCAAATTAGAATCAATTTCACGCGGGGCTTTTATTGCCGCCATAACTGCATTTTTTGTAATTTCATGAAACGCAACACGATACACCGGCTTTCCCGACAATACCCGTTTAGATTTTAAAATATCCAATATATGCCACGCGATTGCTTCTCCTTCGCGGTCAGGGTCGCTTGCCAAATATACGGCATCGGCTTGTTTTACCAAATCCACAATCAATTTAATTTGTTTTTCTTTACCCGGCATAATTTGCCAACGCATTTTGAAATCATGTTGAGTATCAACACTGCCATTTTCAGGCACCAAATCACGCACATGACCAACGGACGCAATAACACGCCATCCAGAGCCCAGATATTTTTCAATTGTTTTTGCTTTTGACGGAGATTCCACAATCAATAAATTCATATCTAACTTCCTTTTGCAGATAATTGTTGATCTTTATTTATATGTGCATTTTGGCAAAGTCCAAACCCAAACATCAGTGATAATAAACTGCTGCCGCCAAATGACATCAACGGCAAAGGCACACCGACGGTCGGTAATAATCCCAATACCATAGAGATATTTATAAAATAATAAATGAAAAAGTTCAACATAAAACCAAAACACACCAATTGTCCAAACCTATTTTTACATGTTTTTGCACACCAAAACAGTACAAGAATAATCCAAGTATATATCATCAATAATATAAATGCGCCAATGAATCCAAATTCTTCACCCAGCATTGTGAATATAAAATCTGTTTGTTTTTCTGGCAAAAAAGATTGTTGTGATTGGGTACCAGACATATATCCTTTGCCAAATATTCCGCCCGAACCAAATGCGATTTTTGCTTGGTTTATTTGATAACCGGTACCCTTGGCATCGTGGTCTGGGTTAACAAAAGTAATAATGCGTTCGCGTTGATAATCGTGCATGCCGCCAAACCAAACGACCGGTGCCGCCATAATGCCCAATATGGCGATAATAATAAACCATTTTTTTTGTGCGCCAACAATATAAAACATGCCAAACATAATCATCATTAATGATAACGCCGTACCTAAATCAGGTTGTGCCACAATCAAAGCAAACGGTATAAATGTTAATAAAATTGGCACAACATAATTTTTTATCTGGGTCAATTCCACAGAATTCATCCATGCAAAATATCGCGCCAATGCCAATACCAAAGCAATTTTTATAAATTCAGAAGGTTGAACATTCATAAAACCTAAATTCAGCCATCTTTGCGCGCCCATACCAACATCACCAACAAATGTAACCAACACAATTAAAATAAATGCAATCGCATAAATTAAATACGCAGATTTTAACCAAGTTTTTATGTTGGAAAATGCAACAAAGAAAAACACAATAAACCCAAGCATAATTTTCAATAATTGTGGTGCGGCATATGGTTGCCAATTTCCACCACCTGCGGAAAACAATACCATCACAGAAAGAGCCAAAACCATGCACATAGGTAAAAATAACCCCCACAAAAATCGTGACAATTTTTCTGGTATTGTCATCATATTTGCATTAGAAACACGCGTTTGGTGGATAATCATTTTTCCCCCTGTAATAAAGTTTTCATTACCGCGGCGGTTGTGCGTGCGGCGGGTCCACTGCCCCCGGAATGTTCTGTAATTGTGCACACGACATAACGCGGATTATCGGTTGGGGCATATCCCACAAACAATCCATGGTTTCGTTTATTCCACTCTAATTGTCCAGCGGTCAGCACCCCTGTGGCGCGTTCAGCCTTGGAAATATTACGCACTTGGGATGTTCCGGTTTTACCACCCATTTTTGCACCATCAACATCAATTGCACTGCCGGCGGCGGTTCCACCGGGCATTGTCACCATTTCCAATCCGCGTAAAACAAAATTTATGTTTTTCGTATCCAGTCCTAAATTTTTAAACTTTGGATTTTTTTCATCATAAATAAGTCGTGGTATAACCTCTTTGTTTGACACAACGCGTGCCAACATGACCGCCAATTGCAGACAATTTGTTAAAATAAATCCTTGGCCAATACCAGAAATAACGGTATCCCCATGTACCCAATTTGCGCCAACATGTTTTTCCTTCCAATATTTATCAGGAACCACACCGGCCATTTCTTTTGGAAAAATATCGGTCAAATATTTTTCTGTTAACCCCAATTTCAGTGCCATTTTACGAATTGCATCAATTCCAATCTTTAACGCCAAACGATAAAAATAAATATCGCAAGAATGTGCCAATGCGCCGGCTAAATTCACATGACCATGACCGCGTGATTCCCAACAATGATAACGCCGGTCGCCATAATCCCAATATCCGGGACAAAACACTTGCTCGTTCGGGGTAATCGCCCCAGATTCCAATGCCGCCAAAGCCACTATAATTTTAAAAGTTGAACCGGGCGGAAATAAACCTTCGACCGTCTTATTTACAAATGGTTTCATATAATCATTCCGCAATTGTTCAACATATTCATCGGCATCGTCCCCGGTAAATCGACCGGCATCAAACCCAGGTGCCGATGTCATTGCCAAAATATCACCATTGCGGACATCTAATGCAATACCACAACCGGCCTTGTGCTGACGCAGTGCTTCGTATAAAACCTTTTGTGCGTCCCATCGAATTGTTGTTTTTATATCATGTCCTGGTTTTGGTTCTATGAATTGTTCTTCGTCTTCGCCGGTAATACGACCAACGGCGTTTGATAACATAACTGTTTGTCCCGGGCGACCCGCCATATAATCATTAAATTTTTTTTCTAATCCTAAAATCCCAGTTGTAAAAAATGGCGCGTTTGGCATTGGGTTTTTCGGTGCGCCAACATAACCGAATATATGCGCCCCAGATTCACCCATTTCATACACGCGTGCATATCCCGCCGATATATGCACCCCCGGCAAATTTTTTGCACTCACCCGCGCCAAATTTTTCCAATCAGTATGTTCGGATATCAAAACAGCCTGGAATTTTTGTTGTTTATTCATTTGCGCGTAAATGCGTTTAAGTGTTTTTTGTTTTAAATTCAAATCGCGGGTAAGCGTTGCCAATAATTCATCAATATTATCGGCTTCTTCGGGAATAACATATATGCGATAAATTGGTGTGTCGTGTGAAATAGGAATCCCTTCGGTTGATAAAATTTTACCGCGTTCGGGCATGTTTATTTGAATACGGAAAGAATTATTTTCACTTTTTCTTTTATAATCGCGATAGTTAAACACCTGCATCTGCAACATTCGCAAAATCAATGCAGATGTAAGAATTGCGCCCGTTGTTAAAAACAATGCACTGCGCCGGTCAAAAGTATGTCCAACTTCTATATCAATCATCGCGATGCACCCTTTTTAATAAATTTATAACCGGAATATAAATTACCGAAACCCATATAAACAAGCATATACAACGCCACAACATAATCCAAGAAATATTTATAATCATCAAAATAAATAACGATAATCCAAAAAATATTATAAATGGCACAATTGCATTTTTATCAGTCCTTTGTAAATCAATAAAATATTGAAAACCATTTACTGCATACGCGATAAAATACATTGTTGTCCAAAACAATACTGTTCCACCGGTATAATCAATCAAAAAACAAAACAAAATTGACATCAATGAAAAATACGGTATTGGTCGCACAAAAGAATAATAAAATATAGGGATTATTGCAAGTATTCCCGCCGGATTCCAAAAATTCAATTGCAAACGCCATAAAATAATCACCGCCAAAAATGGAGAAATCTTACGCAAAAAAGAAACAATATCTTTTATCATTTATATTCATTATTTGTGTTAAATTCCAATACTTTGACACGTGATACAGATTTTGGTTCCAAAACCTTTACTTCGTGATTATTTTTCATTGTTCCAACCAAAATACCATTTGGTAAAACACCACTAATATTACTGGTTATGACGGTCATACCTTTGGCACCTTTGAATTCAGGCCGACTGAAAAAACCAATTTCTGCATATACCGAACCATCACCTTGCAAAAATCCATAAACTTCATCCCCGGCAATTCTTACAGCAATATTACTGTCGGCATCATTTAATGCACGAACACGTGAAAATTCACCACCAACATCCACGACCATGCCCGCCATAATACCATCAATTGATGTGACCACCATACCTTTTTTCACACCATCAAAAACACCTTTGTTTATCAAAAAATGACTGTGATGTAATGCGACTGTATCATGAACAACATCCGCCATAATAACACTTTGCGGTGTTGCATGAACAATATCCAATTCGTTTGACAATCGTTTGTTTTCTTCGATTGCAACTGTGCATGTGTTTTTATCCGCCAATGCCGCGTTTAATTCATGTTGCAACCGTTCGTTTTCAGCCCGCAAATGCGACAAATCATATATGTTTTCCACAGATTCCCCAACGGCGCGAATTGGCCATGTAATAACATCACCAATAAAATGCGCGGTTGGCACAATCACATGCCCCAAAGCGTTAAGTAAGTAAAAATCAGGTTTAGACACCAAAATATATATAAAAACAACCGGTACAGCTGCCGCGGCGGCGGCCGATTTAATAAGTTTTACAACCCGCGAAGATAACTTGTTTTGATTCATCGTCGCCCCCAGTGTAAACACTAAAAAACGAACATTCAATAAAAACTTGATTTTTTGTTTATTTATGCCAAAATAAAACCACAACCGTCCAAAATGGCATATCGGCATTGCCATCAGGATATATAAACAAAGGGGTAAAAAATGCCAAAATTAAAGACAAAGTCTTATTTAAAGAAACGTGCGTCTATGACTGCAACTGGAAAAATCCGCGTTGCCAGAAATGCTCACAAAAAATTACTGCGTCATAAGTCCAAGCGTGCAAATAACGCTGGGTCAAAGCCACAGTATTTGAACGAAAACATGATGGGTCAGGCGAAAATCTTGGCACCATACGGTTTGAAATAGTAAAGGGGGCAAGTTATGGCAAGAGTAAAACGTGGAACAACAGTTAAACAAAAGCACAATAAAATCTTGGCGCGCGCCAAAGGTTATTTGGGTCGTCATCACTCTACATATCGTGCTGCACGTGAAAAAACTGAAAAAGCAGGTCAATATGCATATCGCGACCGTCGCGTCAAAAAACGCGAATTTCGTGGATTGTGGATTGTCCGTATTAACGCCGCGGTGCGTAATAATGGTTTAACATACTCTCAATTTATGAACGGCTTGAAAAAGGCTGGTGTTGCCCTGGACCGCAAGGTTTTGGCCGAAATGGCTTTTGCTGGGGATGAAAACTTCACAAAATTGATTGATGTTGCAAAACGATTTACAGCAAAGGATGAAAAATAATCCTTGGCGGTATCGTTTTGTTTTGCAATAATAAAGCCGTCAAGTTATTGACGGCTTTTTATTATGGCACTATAATGTTGCAGATATTTTAATGAAGGGTAAAATTATGTTGGATGAAATTAAAAAAATAGAATCTTTGGAAGAATTACAAAGTTTATATACATCTGTATTCGGCAAAAATGGAACTATGACGGCGAAATTAAAAACAATGGCGACATTGTCAAACGATGAACGCGCGGCATTAAATACTGAAAATACCGAATTGCGCCAGGCGTTCAAAATGCGTCAAACTGAATTAGAACACGCCGCATTAAACGCGAAATTGTCGGGTGAATATGTTGATGTGACTTTGGATACAGAACCAAAAAACCATGGAACATTGCATCCTTTGACCGAAACATTGTCGCAAATTGGCGCAATTTTGGAATCTTTGGGATACACAATGTGGACAGGACCAGAGGTCGAAGATGATTGGCATAACTTTACCGCATTAAATACACCGTCGTATCATCCGGCGCGTGACATGCAAGATTCTTTTTTCTTGGACAACGGAAATGTGTTGCGCACACAAACATCGGCAATTCAAATCAGGGCAATGGAGGGTGCGGGTGTGCCGATTAAAATGTTTGGTGTTGGTCGTACGTATCGCAAAGAAATGGACGCAACGCACAGTCCAATGTTTGGTCAAATCGAAGGTTTATATGTTGATAAAACAGATAGACATATAACAATGTCTGATTTGGTTGCAACAATTCGCACTATGTTGGAAAGATATTTTGAAAGAAAATTGGAAATGCGTATTCGTCCGTCATACTTTCCGTTCACAGAACCATCAATTGAAATAGATATTAAATGGAACGGCGATAAATGGCTGGAAATTGCGGGTGCCGGTATGGTGCATCCAAATGTGTTGCGTAATTGCGGAATTAATCCTGATGAATACCAAGGTTTTGCATTTGGATTTGGTTGGGACAGAATTGCAATGTTGAAATTTGGATTAAACGATATTCGTAAATTCTATGACGGCGATATTCGTTGGTTGAAAAATAGTGGATTTTAATTACAGGGGAATAAAATGAAATGGTCTTATGAATGGTTGCGTGAATATCTGGATACAGAATATTCGCCAGAACAAATTTGCGATATGTTAAATCGCACAGGACTTGAAGTAGAAGATTTCGAAAACCCGATTCCTGTGGTTGCGGCAAAAATTGTTGATTGTAAACAAATGGAAAACAGCGACCATTTGCATGTTTTGATGGTTGATGATGGTGGTGATGAATTGCGCCAGGTTGTTTGTGGTGCGCCAAATGTGCGTGTTGGTTTAATATCTGCGCTGGCACGACCCGGGTGTAAAATCTGTGGCGAAACAATAAAAGCGGGCAAATTGCGTGGCGTTATGTCAAACGGCATGATGTGCAGTGAACGCGAATTGGGACTGGGGGATGACCATACGGGCATCATGGAATTACCAGACGATACAAAATTGGGTACACCTGTGCCGGGAATTGCGACAAGTGCGATTTTTGATACAGGTATTACACCAAATCGTCCTGATTATTTGGCGGTGCGTGGAATTGCATTGGATTTGGCGGCGTGTGGTGCGGGTCATTATATTGCAAATGTGCCGGATATATTACCTGATAAAAAAGGTGTGCGTGATGTCAAAATTATGACTGACCGTTGTCCAACATATCGTATGGCAGAAATACATGGTATTAAAAATGCGCCATCAAATTCTAAAATTGCATCACGATTGATTGCGGCGGGTATAAATCCAAAGAACGCGTGTGTGGATGCAACGAATTATATTTGTTATGATATGTCGCAACCACTTCATTGTTTTGATGCCGATAAAATAAATGGCTCTATAATAATCCGTACAGCACAAAACGGTGAAATGTTCACAGATTTATTTGGTAATGAATATGAATTAACAGATAAAGATTTGGTTATTGCTGACCTGTCTGGTATTTTAGCATTGGCGGGGATTGTTGGTGGTGAACGCGCTTGTGTACACGATGACACAAAAAATATTATCATTGAATCTGCATATTTTGAACCGGTTGGAATTCGTAAAACAGCGAAAAGATTGGGTTTATCAACCGATGCGTCATATCGATATGAACGCGGAATTGATCCAAATGCAAATGCGGTGGCGCTTTCTGCGGCGGCAAAGATAATAATGGACGCATGTGGTGGTGAAATTGTTGGTGTGTGTAATGCCGGACGAACAGAATTCACACCAAACAAAATTGCTTATAATCCTGCATTTTGCTTGCAAAGAACCGGTGTTGATATGCCAACACAAAAACAACGCGAAATATTGGAATCTTTGCAATTTAATGTCAGCGAAGGCAAAGGTGGTATTTGGACAATCACACCACGCAGTGCGCGTGTTGATATGACGGCCCCTGAAAACATTGTTTCTGATTTAATCCGTATTTATGGATATGAAAAAGTTGGAACAAATGGTGTTGTTGAATCTGGGCGTGTTGAAAGTGCCGATAAAATTGAACAAAAAACATGTATGGGATTAAAACGCCGGTTAAAGTCTTTGGGACTGAACGAAAATATATCGTTTGGTTTTGGTAATTCAAAAATAGAATCAATGTTAACCAATAAACCGATTATTTCTGTATCAAATCCAATTACGGTTGATTTTGATTGCATGCGTAATTGCTTGCTGGGGAATCAATTGATTGCATTGTCGCAAAACATTAAACGCGGATTTCCAAATGTTGCGATGTTTGAATTGGGAACTGTATTTGATGGCGACATGCCGGGCGCCGAACATACACAAATCTGTATCATACGCAGTGGCACAACCGGCCCAAAGCATTGGATGAAACGGTCGCGCGTCGTTGATGTGTTTGATGTCAAAGCGGATATTTTAGATTTAATTGGTAATCAAAAATACACAATTGAAACAGATAATGCACCACTGTGGGCGCACCCATATAAATATGGACGCATTATGCAGGGTAATAAAAAAAATTGCTGAATTTGGTGAATTGCATCCAACGGTTGCACATAATTTGCATATCAAAGTCCCAACGGTTGTGGCGATTATCGATGATATTGCGGTATTGCCAAATACGCCAAAATATGCAAAAACACCAATCACAGAATTTCAACCAATTACACGCGATTTCGCATTTGTCGCAGAATCGCGTTTTCCTGCGGAACGCTTTGTTGCAACTGCAAAAGGTTGCGATAACCGTATTGGTGATGTTGTGATATTTGATTCATTTGATATGGGTGGTGGTAATAAATCTGTGGCGTTTACAATCACGATTTATCCAGATTCAAATATGACTGAATCTGATTTAGCCGAATTACAAAATAAAGTAATTGCGGCAATTGAATCAAAATGCCACGCCAAACTGCGCGCATAAACAAATAATTCCGCCCCAGTCACGTCTTTGCATTAGCAAAGACGGACGATTGGGGATGGGGTAAAAAATAAAAACACCGCGATTTATTTCGCGGCGTTTTATTTACGTGTCTTGCACTGTGTCAATGCCAATCCGCGGTGCAGCAATGCGCACAATATATCCGGTGGAATTGGTTGTTTTCCCTGTTCATATTTATGTAAATCGCGGATTGTTGTTTTTAATAATTGTGCCGCCTGCGATGCATTCATACATAATGACCTGCGCGCACGTCGCAACTGTTCGCCATAATGGCGCGCATCAACCAAAACAATAGACATTTTTTCCTCCTTTTAATCAGTATTACCACATGACGGGTAAAATAAAAAAATACCGCAAAAAATGTGCGGTTGGAGGCAAAAAACTACAAAGCTAAAAGTAGCGTTGCTTATTCAATATATTCGCAACCCTCCAACCAAAGTTGGAAAAAATTAGCTTCTTGGGTTTTTTTGGCCCCACACCGACAACACGCCGATGCGCAAGTATTTTAACCTAATACATCCAAATTTGCAAATAAAAAAGTTTGTCGGCCAACGGCCGACACATTATTTGAACTTTGCACTTTGTACTTTGCACTTTGTACTTTGCACTTTGCACTTTGCATTGCACCATTTGGCAACGGGGCAATTTGCACATTTTGGGCGCAGTGCTGTGCATGTATATCGTCCATGCAAAACCATCACATGATTAACCATTTCATGATATTTTGCCGGTATTTTTTTACGCAATTTTTCTTCGACTTTTTCAGGTGTATTGTCCGCGTCCCCCACCCAACCAAACCGATGAGAAAGGCGGAAAACATGCGTATCCACGCCGATGTTCGGTGCGCCCCATAAAACATTTGTTATAACATTTGCGGTTTTTTGACCAATGCCAGGTAATTTCATCAATTCATCACGCGTGTGATACTTGTCCGGAAATTTCCAATTATCACCCTGCTCGTCTGCCAATATCTCTGCTAATTTAATAATATTGTTTGCTTTGTTATTAAAAAAAGAAATAACGCGTATATGTTGTTTTAACCCGTCCAAACCCAACGCCAACATTTTTGTTGGTGTGGGTGCGACACGAAATAATTCCGGTGTGACCTCGTTCACCTTTTTATCTGTTGCCTGGGCCGACAATATAACCGCCACCGCAAAAGTAAATTCGTTTATCGAATACAATTCAGACCGGATATTCATATCCAATGTTGGTGCAACATTTTCAAAATAAATATCCGGTGTAATCATGATTATTCCTTGGTGATTTGAATTGCAAATTTATGACCATCAATTTCTGTTGAAAATTGTGTGGCGTTGCCCGCAGATAAATCAACAATCAATGCGTTGTTCATAATCATGTCTTTATGCGCATTGATTGCCGCCGTTAATTCTGGGTCGGCATCAAATACCAGGCGAATCCTGTTGGAAACATCCAAATTCGCAGCTTTGCGGGAATCTTGGATAAATCGCAAAATATTATTCGCCAATCCCTCTAATATCAATTCAGGTGTGATATTCGTATTCAATTGAACAACCGCGGTATTGTCAGGCAAAGCCGCACCGGTAATATCGCTTTTCACCGTCAAACGATTTTCAAATTCATCTTCGTTTAATGCATATTCCCCAACCAGCAATTTACCATTTTCGATTTTGTAATTGCCCTGTTTCACAGCCGGTATAATTTCTTTCAAAGATGAACCCAAACGCGCACCGATTTTTGGTGTAATTAAATACACAAAAGAATTTGCAACCGATGAAATATCATCAACAAATTTAACATCTTTGACATTTAATTCATCGCGGATGATATCGGCGTATTTGTCCATGTTTTGACCCGCAATCGTAATATCATGCAAAGGCAATCTGTTTGGTAATTTGTATTGTTCACGCAATTGTTTGCCAACCGACACAACCGATTGCACGCGGCGCATATCACGCACGATATCCATGTCCACAGCGTCCGCCATCGGCCAATCGGTTAAATGCACAGATTCCGCACCGGTTAAATTTTTGAAGATATATTCTGTGATAAACGGTGCAAATGGTGCCAACAATTTTGTGATGTTCACCAACACATAATATAATGTATTAAATGCCGTTTTGTCTTCGTTCCAGAAACGCGCGCGTCCGCGACGAATATACCAATTGTTCAATATGTCCAAGAATCGAACAAATTCTTTGACGGCAACATCTGGTTTGTATTCGTCCAAAGCATTTGTTGTAATGCGTGTCAATTCGTTCAATTCAGCCAAGATATATTTATCCAACACATTGGACGAAGTGTTATCCATTTCTGCGGTTAAATTTCCAGCATTTGCATACAATGTAAAGAAATGATATGCGTTCCATAACGGTGTCAAAATTGTTTTAATGGAATCGTTAAACACCGTCCCTTCTTTATCCACAGGCACAGGTTCGGCCTTCATAAAATTACTGCCCAATATGAACAGACGAATTGCATCTGCGCCATATGCGTTTAATTGTTGTTCTGGATTTACAAAGTTTTGCAAAGATTTTGAAAACTTGCGTTTGTTTTCATCAACAACCATACCGTTCGCCGACACAACGCGGAAAGCCGGTTTGTCAAACAGTGCAACCGACATAATCATCAAATGATAAAACCAACCGCGTGTTTGATCTTGGCCTTCGATAATATAATCGGCCGGGAAGGTTTTATCGAATATATCTTTGTTTTCAAACGGATAGTGCAGTGATGCAAATGGCATAGAACCCGATTCAAACCAACAATCCAAAACATCTGGGATTCGTTTCCATCCGTCTTTTTCCAATGCGTCCAGTGTTGGACGATGCAAATCATCAATTTTAACACCAAAAAATTCTTCCAATTCGGCAACCGAACCAAAGATTTTATATTCGCCATTTTTTTCCCAAATTGGTAATGGCACCCCCCAGAAACGATTGCGCGATATACCCCATGGACGCGCATTTTCAATCCATGACAAGAAACGATTGCCCGCCGAAGTCCATGTTGTTTCATTTTTTGTTATTTCAACCAATCGGTCGCGAATCTTTGGCACATCCACATACCAAGCATCTGTTGCGCGATAAATTAATTTTTCTTTACTGCGTGGGCCATAAGGATAACTGTGTTTATGTTGTTCTTTTTTGACCAACAAACCATGTTCACGCAGGTAATCAATAACCTTTGGATTGGCGTCGAAAATATTCATACCCGCCCAATCGCGCACCGTTGAATCAAAATTGCCATAATCATCAACATTTAATATAACCGGGAATTGTGGGTCAATTGCCTTGGCCACGATATAGTCATCTTCACCATACGCCGGCGCAATATGCACAATACCGGTACCATCACTATCGCTTACATAATCGCCAGAAATAATAGTGTATAATCCATGACCATTGGTCGCCAAATCTGGATAATAATCAAACAAAGGTTTATAATGTAAACCAACCAATTCTGCACCCATTACGGTTCCTAAATTTTCTGCATCTGCAAAAATTTTACCGTATGCCGGAACGCGACTTTCCGCCAAAACATAAACATGGCCGTCATTATGGCGCATACGAACATAGCGCATTTTTTCGTTCACCGCCAATGCAGAATTTGCCGGCAAAGTCCATGGTGTTGTTGTCCATGCAATCGCCCGGTCGCCATTTTCCAATTCGAACCACACAGTCACAGTATCATCAACGACATCTTGATATTCGCTGGACGCTTCGCTGTTGGACAATACTGTTCCTAATTTCCAATCGTATGGATTGACCTTGAAATCTTTATACAACAAACCCTTTTTATGCAATTCCTTCATTGCCCAAATCACAGATTCCATAAAATTTCTGTCCATTGTGCGATATCCAAGTTCATTGCCACCATCAACCCAACGACCAACGCGTTCGATAAACTTTAACCACTCATTAGAATATGTCATAACATCACTGCGGCATAAATCACAGAAATGTGCAATACCGTCCGTTGCCACAATGTCTTTGGCGGTGCGCCCTTGCTTTTTTTCAACCGAAGCCTCGGCCGGAAGCCCATGGCAATCCCACCCCAACGCGCGTTCAACATATTCGCCGCGCATGGTGTGATAACGACAAACCATATCTTTGACAGCCGATACCCCCAGGTGTCCCCAGTGTGGCAAACCATTGGCAAATGGTGGCCCATCATAGAAAGAAAAAGGATGACCCAACTTTGTTTTATTTAACGATTTATGAAAAGTATCATCGCCACGCCAAAATTCTAAAACTTCGTTTTCCAGTTTTGAAAAATCTACCTTTGGTTCTGTTTTTTTGTATGCCATATGTTTTTACCCTTGTTTTTATATTAAAAAAGGCGCCACACGCGCCCCAGCCACCGCCAAAGCGCAGTGCTGTCTATTTAATAATAATTATTGTTTTTATGTTCATGATTGGGATTTTAATATATGTTTATTTGAATTTCCACAAATTTTTATAAAAAATTGACATTTACAGTATGTATGCTATGTTTTTTATATAAAGGTAAAAAATGAAAAAACGTTCTGTTATAAAAATAGAAAATTTCTTGTTAACAAATGCCGCGACACTTGGTGTTTTTGCTTTGTCTTTTATATGTTCTTGGGCGATACCCGTACGCAGTTTTGTTGATGCGCGCAAGGCAGCAAAAGAAAATCCGCGTAGATTTAGTGCCGTTTACGCCAATAGTTATAACACACGCGTAACTGAATTAGCAGAAAAACCACTAAAAACATATGTAAAATACCACGAACTTGGAAAACAACGTTTGAAAGAATTTGATAAAAAACAAAGATAAAAAAACCGGCAAATACCGGTTTTTTATTTGTGGTGCCGGAAACAGGACTTGAACCTGCGACCCCCTCATTACGAATGAGATGCTCTACCAGCTGAGCTATTCCGGCGTATGCGCGTATAATAACTGACAACATTATGTTTTTCAAGTTATTTGTTTCCTGATTTAATCTTGCGCAATACAACCATTATGCCCGCCGGGGTCATGCCTGGAATTCGCGATAATGCCGCAATATTTTCCGGTCGCGTGCGGGTCAGTTTTTCAATCAATTCATTGGTAAGCCCAGGCAAATTATAATCCATGTTATTTGGTATTTTCATTTCCATATCGCGCCCAACCGCCGCCATCTCTCTTTCGTTGCGTGCAATATATCCGGCATACATTTTATCGTTTTCGGCAATTTCTGTTTCGTGTATAGAATATAATTTTTCATAATCGTTTTGCGATATCAAACCCAATTCAACACCCAATTTTCCCAATCGCGCCACCGCATTATCCGCGCGCAGATTTAATCTGTATTCGGCGCGTGATGTGAACATACGATACGGTTCGTCCACACCAAATGTTGTTATATCATCAATCAAAACACCAATCATAGAATTTGTTCTGTTTAATTTCAAAATTCCCAGATTCAATGCATATGCCGCGGCATTTGCACCTGCAACCAAACCTTGGGCGGCGGCCTCTTCATAACCCGATGTCCCATTTATTTGACCGGCAAAAAACAGACCCGATATATCTTTGGATTCCAATGTTGTTTTCAACTTTCTTGCGTCAATTGCATCATATTCAATTGCATATCCGTAACGCGCAATGCGTGCATGTCTAAGCCCCGGAATCGTGCGAATCCATTTGTCTTGGATATCAGCCCCAAAAGATGTTGAAATGCCATTTGGATAAATTAAATCACTATTTAACCCTTCTGGTTCCAAAAACACATGATGTGATGTGTGTTCTGGAAATCGCATAACTTTATCTTCCAGACTTGGACAATACCGCGGGCCAGTGCCGACAATATCACCATTATACATTGGTGCACTTTTTATGTTTTCACGAATAATGCTGTGTGTTTGTTCAGTTGTGTGCGTGATAAAACATTTTTCATCATAATTATTATTTTCATCACCAAACATAAACCAATCGTGTGGGTTGTCGCCGGGTTGTTCTTCCAGATTAGAAAAATCAATAGAATCGCGATATATACGTGCCGGTGTCCCAGTCTTTAACCGCATTAAATCAAAACCAGCATCACGCAACACAGACGAAATATAGGAATCATTTTCTTGGTATTCCCCATTATCCAAGAGGCGCCCAGATGAAATTTTTTCCGCACCACGTGTCACCAATCCACCAAGAAAAGTCCCTGTTGTTAAAACAATGGCACGCGCGCTGTATGCATTGTTTACGGTCTTTTTTTGTAAGTCCAATGATATAACTTTATCAAATAAAATTGTTAAATTTTTTGTGTCCGCCAAAATTTTCATCAATGCATTGTGATATAAATCGCGGTCAATTTGTGCCCGCAGGGCACGTGTGGCGGCACCATGTGATGCATTTAATGTGCGAAAATGAATACCGGCACTATCCGCTGACGCTGGCATTACACCGCCCAACGCCGCCATTTCGGCAACCATTTGTGATTTGCCGGGCCCACCAATTGATGGATTACAAGACATTGCCCCAATATCGGTTTCACGCATTGTTATCAAAAGTGTGTTTGCGCCACGGCGTGCCGCGGCCGCTGCGGCCTCTGTGCCGGCGTGTCCACCACCAATAACAATCACATCATATTCAATCACTTCGTTCTCTTTTTATTTTCAAAGCACAAGGTTCAATTTATATGTCCGCCATCGGCGGACGGCATTATTTGAACTTTGATATTTGCACTTTGAACTTTGTACTAAAACCGTCCCATGCCACCGTTGACATGAATTGTTTGACCGTTGATATATTCTGCTTCATCACTTGCCAAAAACACACAGGCATTTGCGATGTCATCTGGTTTTCCAAAACGACCCGCCGGGATTTGTTCCAGATATTTCTTTTTTAATTCGTCCGGTAAAACGTCTGTCATTGGTGTTTCAATAAATCCCGGCGCAATTGCGTTTGCGGTAATACCGCGTGATGCAACCTCGGCTGCGATTGATTTTGTCATCGCAATAAGGCCGCCTTTTGATGCTGCATAATTTGCCTGACCGGCACCACCAACAACACCAACAATAGATGCCATATTTATAATGCGTCCCCGTTTTTGTTTCATCATCGGCATAATTGCAGCACGACAAGTTTTAAACGCCGCCCGCAAATTTGTATTCATCACATTGTCAAATTGTTCATCGGTCATACGCATTAATAATGTGTCAGCGGTGATTCCAGCATTGTTAATTAAAACATCGATTTTGCCGGCTTTTTCAATTGTATTCATAACCAATTCAACACCAGCGGCATCTTGGGATAAATCTGCTGGGATTTTGATATATTCATCGCCAAATTCACTGTTTAATTTAGCCACATTACGACCAGATACCACGACTGTCGCGCCCGCATTTTTCATTGCATGTGCAATTGCACCACCAATTCCACCGGTTGCGCCAGTTATCAAAACAACTTTATCTTTCAAATCAAACATTTTATTCTCCTAATGCTTTTTGTGCTAAATCTCGCATACGGTTTATACGAATTTGTTCAGGTGTTTTTGGATAAAAGTTTTCAATAAAATGCCCGTCTTTATCCAATAATTTTACACAGACATATTGGTCGTCCGCCTTTTCTTGGGCTTTTTTCTTGGCATCATCAACGGTTTGTTTTACGCCCATCATCAAAGTCAATGCCTTGGCACGCATCATCGGGTCGATATCATGCCGAAATTCGTGTTGGTTTGCGACAACCGCCGGTTCATCATCAATCGGTTCTTTGTTTACAGGTTTAAGTGTTGCCTGGGTCGCATTTTGTTTTGTTTGTTCCCATGTTAAAACATAAACGATTTGAGTTTGGATTTCGTCCCGGGACATAGAATCAATAAAATCCATTGGCTTTGACATAGTTTGTGCCACAGTCAATTTAATCACAGGATATTTTTTTAACAGTGTTTGTATCGCACATACCGCGTCATTGGTTTTAATTAATTTTTTCAAAACCAATTCAATACCAACGGTGCCTTTGTTTTTAAATTCACGATATTTACCAATGTATTGATTTACATTATCACGATATCGTACCCAAGAATTTATTTTCTTTGCCTTTTTGGTTTTTGCCCCAGAAAACACAAAAGATTTTTTTAATCCTTTTACAAGAATATTACGATTAAATTTTGCATACAATATTTTTAAAATCTTTCGTGCATATGCGGTATTGATACCCGGATATGCAATAAATTCCATTTGTTTATTTTTTGCATTTGGCACAATAATTTGACCAACCAACATACCCATATATGCGATCTCATATATGGTTGATTTTTCATCATTGGATTTTTGATAATATTTAATATCGTCGTTATTTTTTTTCATAAACTAAACCTCTAACTTTTCTGTTTCGATTTTGTCGGTTGTGCGTGAAATCAATCCAGACAACACATTACCCGGTCCAATTTCAATGGATTTTGTGATGCCCATATTTACCATTTCTAAAACAGATTCACGCCAACGCACAGAATGCGTCATTTGATAAACAAGTGCTTCTTTTATCTCATCTGGATTTTCAATAACAGAACAAGTTTTATTAGAAATCCATTTTGCATTTGGTGTTCTTATTTTTACATTTTCCAACACAGCACGCATTACATCGGCAGATTTTTCTTGGGCCCGACAATGTACCGGCGCAGACAAAGCAAGAGGCATAACACGTCGCGCACCCGCCGCCTTTAATTTTTCGCCCGCCAATTCCACCGCGTCTTTTAATCCAGAAATTACAACCTGGCCTGGGCAATTATCATTTGCCATATCGCAACCGCAATTTTCGCAAATATCACGCACGATATCTGCTGACACTCCCAACACAACCGATGTTTGTCCCATACCAACCGGAACCGCCGCCTGCATTGCGTTGCCACGTGCGCGCAATAATTTTGCGGTGTCGGTCAAACTGATGGCACCCGCCGCACAAAGCGCCGTATATTCACCCAATGAATGCCCCGCAACATATTCTTGCAACGGTAATTCCGCCGCACGCAACATTGCAATTGATGTCGCCATAATTGCCGGTTGCACATTTTTTGTTAATGTTAATTCGTCCATTGGGCCATTAAAAATAATGTTTGATAATTTTTCACCCAACGCACTATCAACCTCATCAAACACAGCGCGTGCCGCGGCATTATTTTTATACAGTTCCGCACCCATACCAACAACCTGGGCACCTTGACCTGGGAATACGAATATCGATGACATATTTTTTACCTTATTTCTTCTTTGGTTTTTGACAACAGTTCAATCAATGGTTTTGGTGGTTGTTTGGTTGCCTGCGGCCAAATTTGATTTAAATCTCTATCTACAAAGATTGTGCCTTCATCTGCTGTGCAGCAATAAACAGAACGTAAAGTGTATTCTGTCGGGGCGCCTGTTTTTGGATTGCGTAAACCATATTGTGTGCGTTCACTGACATGAAAATCACATATTGGTTGTTCTTCATTTAATTTCTTTGCATCAAAATCCAGTGTGCCACCATATTTTTCATTCAAAATTTTACGAACATCACGCGGATACATTATTTTATCGACAACATAGAATTTAAATTGTTCTTGTCCAACAACAACAGTTTTATATTGTTGTGATTGTTTGTTTTTTAATGTATGAAAACGACTAATGCCATCTGGATAAACAACATCATCTGTATCAATAATTTGAACAACTCGTTCAACAACCACGCGCATCATTTGATCATGAAATGTTTTGCTGATTACATCTTTTAATTCAGCGATTGTTGAAAGTTCACCACTGTGTGTCCCGATTTTACGGTCAATTGCATAATTAAAAACAACCTGTGATACTAAATGCATAAATAACTCCTTGTGTTTCTATTGAAATTATAGAAAAAATAAGCAGAAAAGCAAATATTTATATGCAAAACTATTTCCGCATAGAAAATTCGCAACCACAGTATTTTTGCCGATAAAAGTCTGTTGCGCGATTGATGGCAACACGCAAATCTTCATCCCATTTTACCGGTATATATTGAATTTCGCCACATGCACCCCGCGCCGCCGCATCCACTTGGTTTTGGTCTTTGAATCGCGACACACCAAACACCGATGCAATTGCATTATATCCATTTTTAATTGCAAATTCGCGGGCAAATGCAAAACGAAATGCAAAACATTTACTGCAACGTGCGCCCCGTTCAGGCTCGTTTTCTAACCCAGAAACCGCCGCCCGCCAATCATCATGGTTGTAATCGCCAACGGCGTATTTAGCACCCAATTTTTCACAATATTTAATTTGTTCAGCGAGTCTTTTTTGATATTCGGTCATGGGATATATATTTGGGTTGTAAAATAAAACAATAAAATCATCAACACCCGGCACCGCACCGTCCGCCAACTGTTTTATTGCACCCGCACTGCATGGTGCACAACAAGACATCAAAACAAGTTTGATTTTATTATCGGCCATTTCTAAAAATTTTATCCATTTTTGCGGTATCAATACAACCGTTCACGACATCAAAACTAAAATGAGTTTTTTGACCCATTGGCCATAATACAGATTTTTCACCACTCGGGAAAATTTCTGTTTTTTCAATAATGACTTTTTCACAATCCAATGCAGTTTCTTCTTTTAATTGTTTTACCAAACTGGCCAAAACTTTGTATTTGCGTCCATTAAACAAAGCAAGATGCGCATTATCATTGGTTTGTCCAAAACATTTATATGTAATTGCCATGATTATTTCCTTTTTTATTCTTTTACTTTTTGTTCGCCAAAGAAAGCACGAATATTTGCCGGAATAAGACCGTCTTTGGTAAAATCCGCATCAACTTTGGTGCACAAAGAACCGCAACCAATTCTATCAATTTTTAAACATGCGCGGCGTTTGTTTACAATTTGTGAGCCATTGTGTTTCTGGGTATCCAAACATTGAGTATATTTATACACACGAACCTTTTGCCATTTTTTATCTGTGCATTTATTGATGATTTCAGCCAATTCTTCGGCTGTGCCATCAAAACCCGTAATACACAGGTCTTTTTCTTTATCTGTTTTTACACGAATAGAATAATATTGTTCTGTGATATGTCTATTGCTCATAACTTAGCCTTTATATTCATTACCAATTTTGTAATTTTCATCTAATTCAATAATTTGTTTTGAATCATTGCCGGTGCCTAATTCTGTGGCGCTGCACATCATACCATTTGATTTTACACCACCAACATTTCGTGCGGATAATGGTTTTGTTGTATTTGGCAACATGCATCCAACCGGTGCCAAAACACCAATCAAACCGACGCGAACATTTGGCGCACCACAAACCACCTGGACTTTTTCACTACCTGTATCAACGGTTAAAACATGTAAATCATCGCGTGATGCATGATTACGAACATCCACGATTTTTGCAACAATCGGTACCGCCGCCGGCTTTTTTGCAGAATATTTTTCTGTTATTTCTGCAATTTTTTCGTCATCGATTCTTTCAAATAAATTCTCTGGAATCGTAAATTCTTCGCCGTCTGCGATTCTGCGTTCAAATGTTGTTGGCCATGATAAGTCATGTTTGACTTTAAATATATTCTGCATTTTTGTGGCGGTATCCGGCATAAACGGTTGTGATACACGCGCATATAAATCAATCAGTTGAAAACATTCGTTCAATACATCGCGTGCCTCACTCATTTTACCTTCTTTGATAAGTGCCCATGGCGCCGTTTCTGTCATATATTCATTACCAATCGCATACAGCGAACGCAATGCAGCAATCGATTTACGGAATTCACATTCTTCCAACGCATTTGTTAATTCATTTAATTTTTCGTTTATGCGATTTGCCAAATCTGTATCAAAACGGACATCGGCGGGAACTTTATTTCCAAAATTTTTCGCCGACAATTTGCATACGCGTGAAACGAAATTACCCAACATGCCATTTAAATCTTTGTTCACGATTTCAGCAAACCGCTGTACAGTAAAATCAGTATCATCTGTTTCTGGTGCCGATGCAATCAATGTATAACGCCATACATCGGCGGGTGCGATTGATAATGCTGTATCCAAAAATATTCCATTACCGGTTGATTTTGATACGCGTGCACCATTAAAATTCAAAAAGTTTAAACCTTTTAAAACATCAACCGTCTTCCAATTGTCATCCATTGCCAATTCTTGCGCTGGGAAAAATACAGAGTGGAAAGAAACATTATCTTTGCCCATAAATTCTATATATTTGCAATCTGGATTTTTCCACCAAGATGCCCAATCGTCACGTGCCGCCTGGGATATAGAAATATATCCCCATGGTGCATCAAACCAAACATAGAAAACCTTGTCTTCGAATCCTGGTTTATTAACCGGTACGCCCCATTTCAAATCGCGTGTAATTGGGTTGTCGCGTAAACCTTCGTCCAACCATTTGTTTGCAATTGCTATGGCGGTTTTTGACCAACCAACGCGAGAATTTATCCATGCGCGCAATTTATCTTGAACCGCACTCATACGGAAATATAAATGTTTTGTTTCGCGCATTTCAACAGGCGAAGTGGAATCTGTTGCACTGTGCGGATTGATTAAATCTTCGGGGTCCAATGTTGCGCCACATTTGCCGCATTCGTTTCCGTATGCACCATCACAACCGCATTTTGGACATGTGCCAATAACATAACGGTCCGCCAAGAATTTTTTTTCGTGTGTTGAATAAGGCTGCATTGATGATTTTTCGTAAATCATACCCAATTTATCCAACCGTTCAAACAATTCGTGAATCAGTTTTTCATGTAATTTAGTGTGTGTGCGCCCATATAAATCAAAAGATAAATTAAAATCACGCACCGCATCCAAATGTTTTGCACGATATTTATCAACATATTCTTCGACCGGCAAACCTTCTTTTAATGCGCCAACCTCGCTTGGGGTACCATGTTCATCAGAACCACCAATATACAAAACATCCCGCCCCATGGCGCGACAAAAACGCGCATATACATCACTTGGTAATAAACAGCCAATCAAATGTCCAATGTGTAAAACATTGTTCACATATGGTAATGCCGAAGTAATTAAATATTTTTGTTTTGTCGTCATTAGATAAATCCTTTAATCACAGTGCAAACTTGATTATAGCCAAATTTTTCCCATATGCAAATTTTAATTGCACTTTGAACTTTGCACTTTGAACACTAAAAAATACCGCCACAGCGGTATTTTTTGAAATTGGTGGTGGGTGGTATTGGGCTCGAACCAAC
>JAFXVB010000027.1 GCA_017534945.1 Alphaproteobacteria bacterium
GAAGATGTAAAATTATTAAAAAAGTTCGGAACTTTTGATGGTGCGGCAATTGCGCTTATATTTAAGGAATGATAAGATGACGGGCATATCTAATGTATTAATAATAGATGATCAATTTGAAGAAACTGTAAAGTTGCGTGAAAGTTTTGATCGCCATGGTATATCATATTTATACATTAATCCGACGGAACTGACAGACGACTATCATCTGTCATTTATCCCTGATATTGTGTGCTGTGATATAAAACTATTCAATGGAAATGATAATGATAATTATACAAAGATTTGTGATATTCTAACTCAGTTGTTGCCAGAAAACGCTTTTTATGTTTTTGTTGCTTGGACGTCCAATAAAAATTTATTTGATGCGTTGAAAGCAAAAATGAAACAAGATCAATATTTAAAATCAAGTAGACAGCCTGTGGAAAGTTTTTGTTGGACAAAATCAAGATGCACTTATGAGATACTTGAAAAAAAATTTAAGGGAATTAAACCGTCTACGCAGTTACTGTTTTACTGGAAATCTATTATAAGACAATCTGCAACCGGTACAGCTAATCAATTGGTGGAACTATCTAAAAAGAATAGAACTGATTTAAAGCGTATTTTAACATCTCTTGCTATTAATGAAGTTGGAAAACATATAGATACTTCAAAACATTTAGCAATAACTGGGCAATTGCACAGTTTGTTGCTAGATACTTCCAATAAAGCGATAATGTCTGATAAGATATATAATATGCTATGTTCTAAATCTATTGATAAAAAAAGACAAAATGTTAATAACAAAATTTCATCAACTTTAAATACTGCGTTGTTTGTGGACCCTTCATGTGATAATTTAGAGCATATTCCAGCAGGTGATTTTAGAGAGTTAAATGTTAGAGCGTATAAAAAAGTCTTACAATATACGGGACAAGAAGAAGGACAATTAAAAGAACAAAAGAAAAAGTTATTTGAGCAATATTTTTGTAATTCTGGAAAGTCTCAAAAGGCGGCCATAGAAGAAGCCATGCGTAATTCTAAACTATGCTTGTTAGATATTACGGCTGGATGCGATTGTGCTCAGAACAAAGAAGGTTTTCATAAGGCTGTTATAACTTATTTGGTCCCCAAACTGCCCACATTAAAACTTAGAGATAAAAAAACTAGACCTGCCATTCCAGACTCTGTAAATGTTAAGAATATTTCTCTTAATAATGGTGAGTATTTAATGATAATTGACGCAAAATATTTAATGGGATTAAAGCAGAATGAACTAAGTATGATTTCAACGCGTTTGTTTAGAATAAGAGAGCATATGTTAAATTCGATACGGCAAAATGTTTATGCCTACAATTCGCGTATAGGAACTAGCACTTTTTAGATTGTGAGCTTTTCATATCCTGACCAATACTTTCTGCAATTTGTTTTGCAAGATATACCGGTACGGCGTTCCCTATTTGTTTGAATGCGCTAGATAAGCATTCTTTGTCGTCCGCAGACTCAAAATAGTAGTTGTCAGGAAATGTTTGTAGGCGGGCCGCTTCTCTTGGTGTTATGGAACGGTTTTGCTTTATGTCTGGATGGATATAGTAATGACCGTCTCTTGATATGTGTGCAACCACCGTATGTGAAGCCAACAAATCGCCCGCAACTACTTTGAATCTATCTGTAAAAGCGGTTCTATTCCGATGAGTTTGTAATTTATTAGGTAAATCATTATAATTTAAACGTAGATGTCCATTATTCCATTTTTCAACGGCTATCCGATATATTTCTAAATCTCGTTCATTATGAGGACGCGATTTGTGCAGAGTGATTGGAAAATCATCTTTTAATTTCAAATCGTAAAGTTCTTTACAGCCCTTCTTGGCTTTTACAGTATTTTTTGTTTTATCGCCAGCTTGAATGGCTGGTAAATCAGCTAACAAATCTGCAATCCTTGCGGATAGTTTTTTCGGAGATAAATGTAACTTTATTGGTGCCAGATCTTTCCGTGTTCCAACAATTATAACCCTTTTTCGGCTCTGCGGAACTCCGTACAAATCTGCTGATATAATTTCAGGTACGGCAGAATATCCATTCTTACTAAATTCTTTCAAAATTGTATCAAAATACTTTTCGCCGTTTCTATCTTTCGCCGACAACAACCCAAGAACATTTTCAAATACAAAATGTTTTGGTTTATATTTTGTCAAAAATTCAATATAATATTTAAATAACCAATTGCGTTTGTCGTCTCGCATACCACCATTTTTTTTCGTTGCACCACGCCCAATAAGCGAATAGGCCTGACACGGTGGGCCACCGACTATCAAATCTAGCTGTTTGTTTCCAAGGATATTATCTATTTGTGCAAATATACTTTCAATTGTTTTATCGGATATTTCCGCATTTATTACAGAATTAATTATATGTTTTGGGGTTTTTGAGTAAAGTTCCTCTCTGGTTATTGCGCCCTTTAGGTAGTCTGCGTACAAATTTGCTTTTTTGTGTCCAGCAAGCCAATGAAATGCCATACGCGTACGTAAAGAGAAACAAGCGGCCTTGTCCATTTCTACATGAGCAAGCGGTTCAAAACCTGCTTGTATGAATCCTTCGGACAATCCACCACAGCCAGCAAAAAGATCTATAAATGTTGGTTTCATTAGAATACTGCATTACCCTTATGCGTATATTATACAATAAAAAGCCAAAAATTATCAATTTATATTTTATAATAAAATTGTTTCTGAAGAATATCAGAAACGAACAGCGTAGTCCGAATGTTTATTAAAGGTGCTTCGTCTTTTACGATTTGTAGACATAATGCAATGTCTTTTTCTATCGCGTCATTGCTAATTATAAATGTACAATCTCAATGCTTGGGAATTGTTCTGCGATATATTCTGCGGCTAGGCGGCGGTGGCATTGTGTCGCGGATTTTTCGGTGCAAAGCAGGCATATGCGGTCAAGAGAGTTCAAGGCAAGTCCCGCAGTTGGGTTGCGAGTGGCCAATAGTTCCCTATACATACGTTCATAATCAGGCCAGGTGATGCAACCGTCTTTGTATCCTGCCAAAATGCCCGTCGTTGGGGCAAATTCAGGATGGTGTTCGTATCGTGAACCAAGTGTTGCGGCCAAATTTGTGCCACTATAAAACGGAACAAAGCGGCTGGTGCGCCAAAGTCGAATATCCCAAACACAGTTTATCTTGGCTGCATTCAGGATATCCAAAAAATCATCGGGCTTTTTGCCACTAAAACCAATTGTAAAAATCTTTGTCATATCAGTATAAAAATAACCCGTTTAACATTAAATAGCAATGATTTTCCTGCATCAGGAATTTGCGTGCCAATCCTATACGACAATGAGCATACTGACTGGCGGCAATGGCATTATTCAGATTTTTGACATCTTTATCTTTTTCAAATATATCACGCAAGTATTTGCAACTGATCTTTAATTCATATAATTGTTTAGAATAGTCAGTAATGCGGGCGCGTAGCTTGCCATCTTCCGTAAAGAATTCAATGTTGTGTGCCGGAATCAATATGGCGCCCAACGAAGGACATTTGGTTTTCTGTGGCACATAAGCATTTTCTTTGACATGATGATGGAATATACTTTGTATGTCTTTTGATATGCTGCTTTTTAGTGCGTTTGCCAACTCTTTTCCTGGTTCAAATTCTTGCAAAATCTCTATAGATTTAATATCTATGTTGACATCTTCGGTTCGGTGTGGGTAATCTCGTGGTTCTTTAAATTCTTCATTGTCGACCAATATTTCACAATATCTGGTCGGAATCTGATTAGCGTTCCAATAACCACCGTCTATCATCAGACGTTTCATGCGTTTTTCATATGTATCAAAACCTGCAATACAGAATTTTTCTTTCATACATGTTATGTCAGAAATGATGATGTGTGACTTTTTCATAATTATTCCTTTTTTTGTAATAAAAAAGCCCCACCGATATCAGGTAGGGCAAATAAAAAAAGGCGATAAAATCGCCTGCTTAACTTAAGTCGTATTATACCAAAAATTAGTTAGAAAATCAACAAAAATATAGCGCTTTTTAAATAAATTCCCTGTTATTTGTTTAGGGAATTTTTTACGGGAAGTGGATAATATGCGACTTGGGCGTGGTGCAAAATTGGTTTTTGGAACAAAAATAGCAAAATTTCCCTGTAAATTCCCTGATGTTGTATGCAAAAGACCCTAGAAATATCATACTCCGCCATAAAAATTAAACACCCCAATTCGGGTGTTTTATTTTTATCGTGATTGGCATTGGGTTGGACACTGCAACAAAGTTGCCGGGTTAGGAACAAGCGCACAATGTGCGCGCAGTGACAGGGGCCCGCGAACGAAGTTCGTGGGAATTACAATCCCTCCCCATCCGCCAGTATTCTAGCATGTATGCCGACACAGATAAAAAGCCCGCGGTTCCGCGGGATTTTTCATGCATTGACTTATGCTTGGGCGAAAAATGCCCTTTTTTACGCCATAATATCCCGCTTTCTATACACCCCCCATTTTTCGATAGTCAATGGTATAAAATAATGTTATTATGCATGCGTATAAAAGGGATGTAAGATGGAAAATTTGGATATTTATGATGAATATATGAATAAAATCGGCACCGAGCCCCGTGATACGGTTCATCACAACGGATTATGGCATAAGACCGTACATTGTTGGATGTATGACGATGATGGGAATATATATTTTCAAATTCGTGCAGATTCTGGTAAGCTATATACTACGGCATCTGGGCATGTATTGGCGGGGGAAACAGTGCGAGATGCTTTCCGCCGCGAAATATTCGAAGAAATCGGTATTAACACCGATGCATCAAATGCTGTCGCATTAGATATCGTATTTTGGCGTCAAGACAAACCACAAAAAAACTGGCACGATCGTGCATTTGCGCATATTTATGCAAATAAATTACCGACTGGATTTACAGGGTTTCATTTTCAACCAGACGAAGTTGCAGGATTAGTTCGTATAAATGCAAAAGATTGCCTTGATTTGTTAATGGATAAATATACTTCTGTCCGCGCAATAAAAATTACAGCCGATAAATCAACAGATATCGATATTACAAAAAACGATTTTCTTGTTGCGTCTGACGAAAAACCTATAGTTAAATACGGTTTTGTATTACAGAGTATTATTCAACACTTGCATATTTAAGTATGGGAAAGTTTGCAACAGAATACTAGACCGCCATAAAAATCAAATGCCCTTTGGGGCATTTTATTTTTATCGTGATTGGCATCGGGTTGGACACTGGGCAACCTTGGTTGCCGGTTGGGTTTTGTGATTTAGTATTATAAAACATTTTAACAGTTGCTTTTTTGTTATTATTGGTATAGTATTGTTGGATATAAAGATATCCAAAGGACAGTTTATGCCAAAGAAAACACCACGTGTTTCTGTATTAACACCAATTTACAATACAAATCCAACGCATTTGCGGGAAATGATTGAATCCATATTGACGCAAACCTTTACAGATTTTGAATTTTTAATTTTGAACGACAGCCCTGATAATAAAGAAATCGAAAAAATTGTTTTAGATTATGCAAAGCATGATAAACGCGTAAAATACGCGAAAAACGAAAAGAATATGGGTATCACACCGTCGCGTAATAAATTACTAAAAATGGCGGCGGGCGAATATTTGGCAATATTTGACCATGATGATATTTCTGTGCCAACGCGTTTAGAAAAAGAAGTTGCATATTTGGATTCGCATCCGCATGTTGGTGTGGTATCGGGTTGGTTGCAATATTTTGGTTTAGATAATTCTGTATGTGAAACGCCAGAAACAGATGCAGATATTCGCGTAATGACATGCGATTGTTGCTATGTTGCGCATACGGCGGCGATGATACGTAAATCTGTGCTGACTGATAACAATATAGAATACGAAGAATTTTATACCCCGGCGGAAGATTATCGGCTGTGGGCGCGTTTAGCAGACTTTACACATTTTTATAATATTCAAGAAACTTTGGTTAAATATCGTTGGACAGGCGACAACACATCGTGCAAACAAAATAACAAACGCGAAATTGCGCGCCGCGCGATATATTTAGAATTTCGCGACAAGCACCCTGCCCTGTATGACGAGTTCAAAAAAATGTCACCAAACACAATGTTCCGTCTTCGCCTGTTTGGCTTGCCATTACTCAAAATCAAGAATAACAAAGTCTATTTATTCGAATTTATACCAGTTTTCAAAATTATGTGGAGATGATATGAAAATATTTAAAACTGCTGAATTTTTTGATAATAATGGCCACACAAAAAAATATTATTTTTGTGGTATACGGTATTTGAAAAAAATTTGGTCTTTGTCACAGAGAACGACATACTGGTTCAAATTGAAAGTCAGCGAACATTCAAACACAACAAAATATTTACAAAAAAGAACAAAAAAACACATAAAATGTAAACCATATGTATTTCCAAAAGGTGCTATTACACTTAATTACAAAAACAATAATTTTATATTAAAAAAAATGCATAAAGTCGCAATTTTTGCGTCGTTTTCTGGTGATGGAAAAATTGCAGATTATGTTCTTTATTATTTGAAAGAATTAAAAAAGGTTTGTGATGCAATTATTTTTGTCGCAGACAATCCAATATTTCCCGCGGAAGTTGAGAAAATCAAAGATTTGGTAATTTATGCAAGTTTCAAACGACACGAGGAATATGATTTTGGCTCGTATAAACGTGGTTATAATTATGCGAAAAAGGCAGGTATTCTAGAAGAAACAGATGAACTTGTTTTGTGCAATGATTCTTGTTTTGGTCCTGTGTACCCATTTCAAGAAATTTTTTCTAAAATGGACAAAAATAAAGATTTAGATTTTTGGGGATTGGTGTATAATACAGACGTAAAATTACATTTACAGTCTTATTTTTTAGCTTTCAAAAAAAATGTTATTGAATCTAATGCTATACATGACTTTCTAAAACGAGTGCAACACGAAGACGATTTTTGGGACGTTGTATATAAATACGAATTTGAATTTACAGATTTTTTAATAAAACGCGGATTTAAATGTGCAGGCTTTGTGCCGCAAGAAATGCCCGAAACACAATTTGCGTTGGGACGTGCAGGACACAATAACCCAACTGTGTTTCCTCTGACCTTAATAAAGAAATATAATTTTCCACTAATAAAAGTCAAATGTTTTACAGATGGTTATACATTTGCATTAGAAGAACCGATCATCAAAGTATTAGATTTTGTAAAAAAACAAAATCCAGAGTTGTATAAAAATATAATTAGCTACTTAAAACACAAAGATTTATACAACAGTATTTATGCTAACAATATTGATGCTATGCTTGATAAAGCAGATGTTGTCAGTTTTGATGTGTTTGATACATTGTTGATAAGACCATATATAAAGCCAACTGATTTATTTGCTCACATGGAACAAATTTATGATATTCCAAAATTTGAACAATGCAGAATACAAGCTGAATCAAGTGCTAGAAAAATTTATGCTGTCAAAGAAGATATTACGTATGATGATATCTATACACAAATATTACCAAAATATAAGTCATACAAGTCAAAAGAATTATTATTTGAAAAACAGGTCTTGCGTATTCATCCAAAAAACTATCTGATATATAAAAAGGCATTAAAAAAGCACAAAAAAATAATTGCTGTCTCGGATTCTTATTTCCCTACAAAATTTATCAAAGATATTTTACAAAGCAACGGTATCACAGTTGACAAAGTTTATGTTTCAGGAGATTATAATAAAACAAAAGCCAGTGGTACTCTGTTTGAACAAGTGTTAAAAGATTTTAATATACAGCCTAACCAGTTATTACATATCGGTGATAATGAATACAGTGATGTCCAAATTCCACAAGAAAAAGGAATTATGGCTTTTCATGTAAAAAGGTATTTTGATTGGTTTGCACAATATGGTGGAAATCGTAAATATGTCGTCTTTTATAACAAAAAGCCCTGTCTAGAAAGAAGTGTTATAGTATCTCAGATAGCGCGTCACCAATTAACAAATAGCTCTTCATATTGGAATGACATTGGATATTGTCTTGCCGGGCCTTTGGCTTATGGATACACACAAAAAATAATGAAAGAAACAAAAAGAAATAATATTGATTGTCTATTATTTGTTGCGCGGGACGGATATATACTGAAAAATGTATACAATATGTTGGAAAAACAACCAATAGAAAATCATTATATTTATGCTCCCAGAATATTAAATTTGAAATGTTTTGG
The DNA here is from genome assembly GCA_017534945.1 of Alphaproteobacteria bacterium. Classification (GTDB taxonomy): domain Bacteria; phylum Pseudomonadota; class Alphaproteobacteria; order Rs-D84; family Rs-D84; genus Enterousia. Next base: position 8,250 of record JAFXVB010000027.1, read on the forward strand.
CGATTATAGCAATAACCCAGAATATCACAAAAAATTGATTGGATTATTAACCGATGTTTTGTCTGGTGCAGAAGTAAGGTTTACACCAGAACAAAATATTAAAATAGAAAAGTATTATAAGGAAAATAAGGATGAATATGAAAAGTATTTAAAAACACTAAATATAAAAGGACACAGAATCGCGTCTGTAGATATGACAACTGGTGCATTTAGTTCTGAAAAATTTTTAATCAAATTTTTTAAGGACAGGTACGCGTTTGGATTCTTTAGTGCTACATTTGTTAACGATTTATATGTTAAATATATCTCGTATATGGATAAATTAATAAAACCGGAAAAACAAGAAAGTTTAATGATGTTGATGGAATTGTTAATAACCGCTCCAGAGTTGCCAGTTGTCGGTATATATGCAAATAAGCCCGTATATAAAAAGGGGGATGTATACGATATTCAGCGCGTTGAGATTGTTAAACAAATAGAAAAAGGTGTCAATGCTTTTTGCCAAGATTATCTAGATATATTCGGTTTTACAAAATATTTGCCTGTTTCTATGGAAACTAATTTGGATTTATTAGATGCATATTGTACCAATATGTCAAATATTGATACAAAATATCTAAAATCCGTTTATCATGCTACGGATATAGGTAACGAACAATATGTTTCTTTATATGACGAGATTGTTAAACAGATTTAGAATAAAATGGCGGTTAAACCGCCATTTTTTATGATATATCTCCATAATCTTGTAAATTACATACTTGTCGCATTGACCAATTGGATATCGCCCCGGACGTTGTATTTGATTTTGCTAAAACACAACAATAGAATATGTCATTATTGTGCATCCACAGATTTTTTGATGCGTTATATAACCAATAGTTCGTCAGGCTATTTTCTATTGTGCCATCAGGTTTTATCACGTATAATAAATTCGAAGATATATTTGATGGATTTGTCAGTGTTTTAACAGTATCTGTCGTAACGATTGTATTATTTAATCTACCATCTGGATCCTTGCCATTAGGAATTAAGGCGGTTATTCCGGGTAAAGCAAATACTGTTGAGCCAATATAGCCGAAACCGTTGAATACATAATCTATGGACGATATTGATCCATTTGATACTGTAAAGATAGCAACCGGTAAACTTTCTGTTCTGGCTGGCGTTGTGGGATTGTCCAAGAATAATTTTATTGTATTATTTGTTGTGTCATACCATACAGTATATATTGTTCCCGGGGCGGTTGAGCCACTTACGGTATTAGATATAGATATAAAATCCACAGATACTTGAGAAGCTTTTACAAATAACATATATTGACCGTTATTTGTTTCTGTTATGTTTATATCGTTTGTTATTATTTGTTCATCAAAAATTCCAACCCCGTTTGGTACGTAAACTTTAGAATTTTTCTTCAACGATAATGTTCCATTATTTAATTCAATATTTATGGTTTGTGGTATTTTTGTAAAACAATTTGTTATATACGAGCAAAAATCATTTTTTGTCATTATATAACCTTTTGCGATTTCTTCATTAAAATCAGTTATTGCTTGCTTGACCGCCACAATTTCATCATGGATTGCTGAAATTCGCGCCAATAATGTGGTTGTGGATTCTTTGTCTGTGATTTCACTGTATTGCGTTTGAAAAGCGTTTAATTCATCTTGCAAATCTTTTAACACTTCCATCATATAATTCATGTCTTGGTTCAATGTTGTTGGAGCGATTTTTTCCAATGGCTGGTAATCAACAATGCGTGTTAATGGCAAACTCCGCGCGATTGTAATACTGTCCAACGCCGTTGGTGCGGTGTCAAATACGACTTTGCCGCCGGTGTATGGAATATCTGCATCTAAACCCGCCGATGTCCCGATGATGTTGTATTCGGTTGCGGGTGCGCCGTTTTTCGTGACAATTATGTCTGTGTTTTCAAAATATGGGAAATTAAATGCGAATTCTGTGGTTTCGCCGTTTCCCATGTATGATACTTTTTGCATGTAAACTCCTTTTGTTATAACAAAGACCCGTCTTTGCGTGCGCAAAGACGGGTAATAAAAAATTCCACTTCGCCAAGGCTATGTGGGATAAAAAAACAGCCGACAAAATGTCCGCTGTGTATGCGGGTATTATATCATAAATCGCGCGAAAAAGCAATATCTTTCGTGTAATCGTAAATTTTACTTGTGTTGCGTGGATTATTGGCTTAATATTTGTCCCGCTTTACAAAAAAGGATGAAAATATGAAGGACGATATTAGAAAGTTAGAACATCAATTGAGTGAATTAAAGTCTGACCGCAAAAATTTGGTGCGTAATGATGCGCGGATTCGGGCTTTGCAGAACAGAATCGATGCGGCGTATATGATTGCAGATGCAAATACCGATGCAAAAAAACGCAGACGTTAAGATTCTTGTGACGAAAAAAAAGCGGGTTGCCCGCTTTCTATTTTTTGTGGCGAATTGCCCATGCGAATATTGCCGCGCCACCCATAAACATCAATCCAGACAGTAATTGTCCCATGGTCAGCCCCCACGATGTCAAAAATCCAATTTGCACGTCTGGGGCGCGAAAAAATTCGCAAATAATGCGTATAACGGCGTATGACATGCCCAATATCCCGGATAATGCACCAGGATATTTTTTCAAGTTCGTTTTTTTATACAATATCATCATCAATGTGAATAGAAAGATTCCTTCGCCAAAGGCTTCGTACAAATGACTGGGGTGGCGGGGAATCGTGGTTATGCCATTGAACACAACCCCCAACGGTCCATCAGTTGGACGACCCATAACCTCTATATTTATAAAATTTGCAATGCGACCAAAAAATAATCCCACCGGTGCAATTACCGCGGATAAGTCCAACAATCGCCAACCGTTTGTTTCGTTTCTGTGCGCAAATAAAAAGTTCGCAATGATGACCCCCGCAAGTCCACCATGAAAACTCATCCCGCCATGCCAAACCGCCAAGATTTCCAATGGATGCGCAATAAAAAATGGTAAGTTATAGAATAAAACATAGCCCAACCTGCCCCCGATTATAACACCCAAGATTATCGCAGTTAAATAATCGTCATATTGTTTTTTACTAAGTTTTATACCAGAATCGGAATCACGCGATAATTTCAAAAACAACCAAAAACCGACCACAAATGCTAAAATATATGCCAGCGCATACCAACGAATATCGATTCCAAAAACGGAAAATGCGACCGGCGAAATTGGATTTATAACGATTGCCATAATGCTTCCTTTGTGTCCAGTGTAGAATAATTATGCGCAAAAATACAATAAAAAAACACCCACAAAATTATGTGGGCATTAATTTGATTGATATCAAAAATTACTGTTGCAAACTACGTAAACGCGCTATTTCTGCACGAAGCATTGCTTCTTTGCGTTCCATGGCCTCCTTAAAACCTTCATCTTGGTCTTGTTCTACCAATAAACCACGCAATTCTTTTCTTTTGTCATGAATTTTGAAATTCAGTCCTTTTCTGTTTGGAGAATCCAAATCACCACATTTTTGTAATTCTGTGATTTGTCTTTTGGTTTCGGCAATACAAGCTTTCGTGGCAGAAATAATTTTTTCTCGTGCATCTATACGTATTTGTATACCAGCAGAACTTGTATCATGATTATCAGCCAACGGCAAACGAACCCCAGCAATACTGTAAGTATCGTTTTGCATATTTAACGGTCTGCATAATGTCATCTTTTTTCCTTTTTGTTATTTGTTATTACACACACAATATAATACAAATTTTTACTTTGTCAAGATATAAATTACAAAAATCTTGTTTTTATTATTTTTTTATCTGTTTTTATTCTTGAATTTCGGGGGGCTTTGTATTATATAAATCTTTGATAAAAACAAAAGGAGAAAAGCATGACAAAAGCAGTAAATACTATGGACATGTATTTGAAGAAAATCTTTGCATTGATGTTTGGCGCGGTTGGTGTTACCGCCGTTGCAACATATATGACAATTTGGGGTGGTGGGTTGCCTTATTTGTTCAGTGGAAATGGTTTTTCAGTGTTATATTATGTGTTATTATTCGGCGGATTGGCATTTTCTATATGGGCCCAGGTTCGTGCTTTTTCAATGAAGCCGGCTGTGGCGGCGTTGATGTTGATGCTGTATGCCATTATTATTGGCGTGACGATTACACCGTTGGTCGCGGTAAGTTTGGCGGTTCATCCGGCGGCAATACTATATTCTTTTGTATTAGCGGCATTGATGTTCGCGTGCATGGCTTTGTTTGGATATAAAACAGTTAAAAACCTTTCTTTCTTGGGTATATTTTTATTTATGGGCATGATTGGTTTAATCTTGGTCGGTATCGCATCGATGATTTGGCCATTGGGTTCAACATTTTCAACAATCGTATGTTTCATAGGTTTATTGGTTTTCGCATTGTTTACCGCGTATGATATGCAAAATTTAAAAAATGCATATAATACACTTGGCAATAATGATGAAAACACTAAAAATCAATTGGCGGTATTGGGCGCATTGCATTTGTATATTTCGTTTATTGCAATGTTTCAATATCTGCTTAGTTTGTTTAACAGAAATTAAAGAAAGGAAGGTAAAATGGCTTATAAAATAGATTCAAGTAAATGCATTGGTTGTCATACATGTATGGGTATGTGTCCGGCTGGGGCTATATCCACCAGCACAGATGGCAAATGCGTGATTGATACAGGTAAATGTATGTCTTGTGGAACATGCGCGGCGGTTTGCCCAATGGGCGCAATTGTTCCAGAAAACAAATAAAAAAAAGAGGATAAAATGGCGGACGCAACAGTTAACGATATTATCGCATTATGTAAAAGACGTGGATTTATTTTCACCGGATCTGAAATCTATGGCGGGTTGCCGGGTGCATACGATTACGGTCCATATGGTGTGGAATTAATGCGTAATATTCGTAATGCATGGTGGAATACCATGATTTATTCCCGCGATGATATCGAAGGATTGGATGCAGCGGTGATTACCAATCGTTTGTTGTGGAAGTATTCTGGACATGAAGCAAACTTTTCAGATCCATTGGTCGAATGCAAAAAGTGCAAGGCTCGTATGCGCCAAGATAAAATGAAAGACCCAACCAAATGCGATAACTGTGGTTCAACAGATTTAACCGAACCACGCGCATATCAATTGATGATGGGTTTATCAATTGGTGCAACCGCCGGTGGCGAAATTAATGCTTATTTGCGCCCGGAAACAGCAACCACAACATATATAAATTTCAAAAATGTTTTAGATGCAAAACCACATAAACTGCCATTTGGAATTGCCCAAATCGGCAAGGCTTTCCGTAACGAAATTTCACCGCGTGGATTTGTGTTCCGTATGCGCGAATTTGAACAGGCAGAAATGCAATACTTTGTCGACCCAGCGCAAGACGAAAAATATTTCGAAATGTGGAAGGCCGAAAGATTGGCTTGGTGGGTAAATGTGTTGGGTATTCCTGCTGAAAAATTGCGTTTTATGCCACATGAAAAATTGGCGCATTATGCCAAGGCGGCTTGCGATATCGAATATGAATTCCCGGACGGATTTGACGAAGTCGAAGGTATTCATAATCGCCAAGATTTCGATTTGGGTTCACATACTAAATCCCAAGAAGAATTTGAATTGCATGCAAAAGTCTTGGACAACAAGGATAGTGTTGTCAAATTGGCATACAGCGACCCCCAGGCCGGCAAAAGTTTTATTCCGTATGTTATTGAAACGGCAATGGGCGTAAATCGCGCCATGTTTGCGGTTATGTTAAATGCATATGCTGTCGAAGATTTAGGCGACGGCAAAACACGTACTGTGTTGAAATTAAAACCATGGTTGTCACCGGTCAAGGCCGCGGTTATTCCATTGGCACGCAATGTTCCAGAATTAACCAATATCGCAAATGATATTGAAAATTCTTTGCGTAAGTTGGCAATTGGGCGTATAGAAATGGAAAATTCTGGTAATATTGGTAAAAATTATCGTCGTCATGATGAAATTGGAACGCCGGTATGTATTACGGTCGATCACCAAACAATCGAAGACGGTACCGTAACTTTGCGTTATCGCGACACAATGGACCAAGAACGCATAGCCGTTGCCGAAGTCCCCGCACGTGTTCGTAAAATTGTTATGGGGGAATAATTTAAGTTTTCACAAATAAAGATTGTAAAAAAACCGCCGATATGGCGGTTTTATTTATTATTCTTCTGGGGTTTGCATATTTGGAATAGTAATAAGTTGGTTATATGGTCCCAATGGTCTTTCGCCCGTTGTACACCATATATTTTTCAAAGAATCGTTATATTCTTGGGTTGCCGCAACCCAACGTTCTTGGATTGCCGCGTCCGCACCAGACGCACCCGCCAATGCACCAAGCCCCGCACCACCCGCAGTGCCAATCAATGTGGATTTCATACGGGCTTTGTTGCTGAAATCAACCATTGCGCCATCGTCCGCAGATTGTGATACAGGATGGAAATTATCCAAATCAATTGCGGTTGTGGTCGTATTGGTCGTTCCGTTTGTATTCGCGGTGGACGCAACCCCAGTCTGTGCCGTTCCCAGTTTATTTCCTTGTAAGTCATACACAGGACGGCCTTTCAATTTACCTTTTAATTCTTTTGCCCAATCAGCGTATTTATAACCGAACAGTTTTTTAGCGTCGGCATCGTCAACTTCTATCATTGCGCCGGTTGTTGAACCAATTTTGGTTGCAGATTTAATTTTTACATAATCGCCACTGCCTTCCATTATTTTATCAGTCCCAGATTCAACATTTTTATATTTGCGACTTGCATCTATTTTTTGCAAATTGCGTCGGCAATCTTCGCCGACGTCTATATTATCAGCCTTGCAACCCTCAACTTGGGTGCCTTCGAATTCTATATTTTTCAATGCGACAAATTGGCAATTGTCCCATTTTTTGCTGTTTTCAGTATCCACAGTACATAAATATGATGCTTTGGTGGTGTAATTATAGAATAACGGAACGTTTTCCAATTTATCGCTGGCATCGTTACCACCGACCTCTAACATACCGTATAAGCATTTTGCTTCGACCACATCACCTTTATCGTTGGCTTTTGCATTTTTATAGATTTGGCATTTATCAATCCTTAATACATCGTCCCCAGATGCCATTAAATTCCCAGCCACCGCACCCGCCGCGGCATTCACACCGGTTGATAATATAACACTGCCGGTTTTATAGTCGTTTACCTGGGTTGATGCCGTCATCAATGCCGCACCGCCCAATGCACCAATCGCTGTGCTTTGTAATTTTTCTTTATTTGTTCCCAGTGGAGAATCACTGCCGGCTTCGCCTTTGCCAACCAGATTACCACCCAATCCACCAACAACCGCCGCCGCCAAAATTTTAAATCCGGCATTTGATTTGTTTTCTTTGGCCATAACTTTTTCGACATCTGCGATGGTTGGTGCCGCATCCGCAGGATATTCAAATTCGCGTCCCTTTGGGGTCACATCAGAAAAATCATCAATGTTGCATTTCATACTGTCGCCCGCCGCCAAATACGCAGTTGCCAATACAGTATAATTTGATGTTGAACCATTTTTATAAGAACGCAATTCTACATAAGATACACATGTCGCATCGCCACCACGTTTTAACCCAGTTGTTGGAACCGCCCAATCAAATTTACCGCTGGGATAAATAGAACTGCATGCGTCCATAGTTGTTGGCGATACATTTAACACTTCGCCATTACTGTTTGTGACGACACGCGCCGGTTGTGGTTCCATTTGCATTTGCGCCGCCATCGCACTTACTTGGATTTGATTTTGCATTAATGAAGAATTACTGACACGCAAAGCCGCATTTGCCACTGAATACGGAAACAGCACTGTCGCCGCCGGTAATGACAAAATTAAAAAACCTAACTTTTGCGTATTCATATTTGTGTGCCATGTTGTTTTAGAATTGCAAACGCAAACGCGCACCAATATCCAAAGTGCTTAAATTCGCGCTTTCTGTCCAATTGGTATAATGTGCAACGGTTGGGAATCCTTCTTCACCAGGATAATACCCAGAACCATCACTTATCCATTCTGTTTGTGTTAAAACAATACTGCCCGAAGATTTGACTTTACCCATATGCATATAACGGATAAACAAATCTAATTTCATACCGTTGCCGAGTTCTGTACTGACACCGCCCTCTAAAGCAAATGCCAATTGTTCATTTGTACCACCATTATGATATGCCTCTATATCCGAAACACCGGTTGGGTCACCCGCGGGTGTTGTCAATGGATCGCCTTCGGAATAAAATGTTCCATCATATACGACATAGTCCGCCGTTGTATTCAATGCAATACCAACACCGGCACCAATATATGGACGAAGCGAACCGCCCGCCAAATATCCAGTATATGAATCAATATTATAATATAAATTCAACAAAGTCGCATTTGATGTTATTGCACCACCTGTTCCTGTCGCGGTCACGTAACCCCCAGAACCATCCGAAGTTTGCACAGTTTGTGGATACGATATATTGGCATAACGTGAATAAGAAAAGTCTATGCGCAAATCACTGTTGATTGCGGCACCCAAAGACAATTGAAACGGAATAATTGTATCTTTCATCAATGATGCACCTTGGAAAGCCCCAGGCACCATGTATGCGCCTTCTTCACCGGCATAATCAGCCTTCATTTCACCCATAACACTGAGTGTATAAGCCGCCGACAAACCGATATACAGGCCACTGTCCGCCAATCTATCAAAATCTTCACTTTGATAATAACGCCGTCCCGCATTTATCGAAGATGACCCGACACGCGGCAAAGCACCCGTCACACGCGTTGGTTGCGCCGCCGCCACAGAATTTGTCGCGATAACATTACCATTTGCAGTTGGCAAATAAACCGTGCGCCCCGCATTTTGGTTTTGATATACCATTGGTTGCGTTGCAACACGACCCAAATTTGCCTGACCATTATAACCAGTGTACACAGGATACGCCGCATGTGCCGCCACCGGCAGCCCAACAAATAACGCGGCAAAAGTCCCGAAAATGTTGATGTTTTTCATTCTCTGTCCATATTTCTTTTATACTATTATATCATAAAAATCCCCCATAAAAAAGCATTTATTGTAAAAGAAAAATCCCCACGAAATTTCGCGGGGAAATGTCCAATATAAAATTTAGATTCAAAGTTTAGAAGCGAACGTTCGCACGAACACCGACTTCGGCTTTGACATCTGTTCCGTTTTGTGAACCACTGTGTGATTGATCAAATGTGTATTCGCCAACCAACGCCAATTGGAAACTGTCTGTGATTTGGTTTGCCAAAACAGCAGTCAAGATATATTCGTTCCAACCGTCGTTCATATCAGCAGTTTGCAACAATAAACCTTTTACAGCCTGATTTTGCAAATCTTGCATCACAGGATTTGATTGCGGAACCAATGGTGTATGGATAGATTTTACACCGTTGTCAGAATGTTCAACAAATTTGAAAGTTCCACCAAAGGACCAACGATCGTTTGCCTGATAAAAGGCGTTCAAACCAATCGTTGTTTCATTGGACGATTTCAAATCAACCGCAACTTGGTCTGGAAAACCAATAGCAGACAATCCCATCGCGCTAACATCAATTTCATTGTTGTGATTGCCAAATGTTTGCAAATATTCTGCAAAGATAGATGTAGTCAATTTAGACCATCTTTTACCAAACTTTGTTCCGGCAACCGCACCCCAACGACCGTTAGAGAAATTGTCGTATTGGAAACCAGTTGCAGAATAAGAACCCTTCATTGGTGATACACCGGACAAATATGCTTCGCCATAGATGTCCCAAACCAAGTTTTCTGGGGTTTCAATAACGCGATAGTTCAAGCCCAAACGGCCACGATGCATACCCTTGCGGTCAATATCGCCGTTGTGTGTATAGCCCAGCGAGATATATGTGCTTAAACTATCAGAAATACCATAACCGAAATCTTCGGCAAGGCGCCATACAGGAAATTCAGGATCACCAGCATGACTTTTCTTTTGTAATGCCTCTGTATGATCTGCCTTTTTATACATCAATCCCGCACCAGTTTTGGAATAAAACTGACCCGCGGTTGGAATATAAAGTGGATTTTCCATATTTTTTGTGACAGATGCCATGGCCCCTGTTGTCATCATTGTTGCCGCAGCAATCGCCACAGTTTTCAAAGTTTTTTTCATCGAATACTCCTTAGTTTTGTGATGAAATTCGTAACCCCCATTATTGGCAAGATTACGGTTATTGCCCGCACCACCCATTATTGGCAATAGTGCGCTTTGTGGCATAACAAGGACATTATTCTATATATCAATGCGGATGTCAAAACAATCTTTTACTTGACAAGGGGGATTGAAATATCAATTTGGTGCACTACATATATATGACAAGGTAGGAAACTTTGTCGCAAAAACCAAAGGAGTCCGCCATGACACAAAATGTAAAACAGCAATTAAATTCCATGTATGTCGGTTTTGTTTTCGTATATTGGGGCGACGATGAAAAGTCTTGCCAGTTGGGAACCGCAAAACAAAAATCGTTGCAACAAATGAAAAGTTTTGCCAAAACCATAGACAAGAAAAATCCTGTATTTGATAAAATCAAATCTTCGGTTGATGAAATGACCCAGTCTGTATCTAAACAGATTATGACCGATAAATCGTCAAATATGGTTTTGGATAACAAACAAAAACAACAATACAAACAATTTGGTCAAAACCAGGTTGCAACCAGTAAAAAGAATTTACAATCGATTATCGAACGCGAGCAAAATTCTAGGCACAACAACACATTGGCACGCCAGAAAGAAGCCGTCGAAAAATCAAAGCAGCAAGATATGGTGGCCAAACGAAACGCTATGCAATACCGTCCGACAAAAACTAACGAGGTATCGATGGGCGCAAAACCGTCTGTGATGATTGAACGCATGGACCAGCGCACATTATTGCAATTGTTGAAAGAACGCAAAATGCAAAATGCCGCTTAAAAAATAAAGAACCGTCCAAATGGACGGTTTTTTGTTTATGTTTATTTTGTATTTTCTTTTATTTGTTTCATACGAATATCATACATATGCTGAATATTATTTTGATTACCACAGTAATTTTCGGCACGATAATAAACATTAAAATCTACCCAACTGACAAACCCATGTATTACTGCGCAATAAATTGTTGGACCGTCCGGTCTGAGACTGAAATCACCATTTAAATAACGCACACGGTTTCCAAATTCTCGTCTTTCATATATTTCGCATATGTCCTTGTTATCATAACTTACCGTAAAACTGTTATATTTGTATTTTCTGATACAATGTGGGCCCCAATTTTGTATATTTTCATCGTGTTTATAAGATTTCACAGTTAACCCAGGTATTTGCAACAAAACGGTCAACCATACGTTATAATCGCTGGAACTGTATGGTCTTTTGGAAAAGAACTGCACCCCCTGTTTATAATAACCGTTCCAAACATCGTTTTCAGTCAATTTGGTCTTACCTTCTGGATACAATCTAAAACTTGCTGGTGTAGCCATAATTTTACTCCTTTATTGTATTCAGAGTAAATATAATACAAAAAACAATAATTGTCAAGTTTATTTGTGTTTATATGCCAATATATATTGTTGCATTTGTGGTAAATATTTTTGTGGAATTAAATTCCGCGGTATCAATAACGAATTCCCCTGGCCCGCAGACATTTTGGGTAATTCTGTGCCATTTTTGGCATTTATAATTTTATCCAACTTTATTGTAAATTTATCATGCGGCAACAAGAAAGTAATTTCGTCCCCTGCCCTAATCTCGTTACGTAATTCAAATGTAATATTTTTATCATCCACCATGGTGATAACACCAGCCGCATGATAAGCAGAATCAGATTTGGTTGTGTCGTAATTATGTGCGGTGTCTGGCAATGGGCCGTCAAAAAATGCGGTTGTGTATCCACGAGATTCCAACACACTTAAATCCGCCATAAATGGTGCCATGTCAAAATTATCTGGGTCACGCGCCCACGCGTCAATTGCGTTGCGGTATGCACGAACAACGCTGCCGACATAATATTCACTACGGTTGCGCCCTTCTATCTTTAATGAATCTGGGGCTGATTCCAAGACTTCGGCGATACGTGGCATTAAACACAAATCTTTACTGTTCAAAATATATGCGCCATGTTCATCTTCATCAATTGGCATTTCGATACCACTTTCAACCTCGCGCAATATCACATCATATTTCCAACGGCACAGTTGCGCACACGCACCACGATTTGATGGGCGACCGGTTATATAATTAGAAAGCAGACAACGGCCAGAATACGCCATACACATCGCGCCATGAACAAATATTTCAAGTTTGATATCCGGACATTGTTTTCGGATACTGCAAAATTCATTGTGCGATACCTCACGCGCGAGGACACAAAGCGACGCACCCGCTGATTTCCAGAATTTAACCGATGCGGCCGAACAAATATTCGCCTGGGTTGATACATGAATTGGCATATCCGGAAAATGTTCACGCACCCACATCATAACACCCGCGTCCGCCACAATTAACGCGTCTGGCTTTAAATAATCTATGACTTCCGCGACACGTGGCATATTTTGGAAATCAGTATCGTGCGCAAACAGGTTAAATGCCAAATAAACCTTTTTGCCGTGTGCATGGGCAAATTCGATTCCTTGTTTTACACCATCAACATCAATTTTTGCGCGCGCACGCATAGAAAACCCCGGCAATCCTGCATAAATTGCATCTGCGCCGTATAAAACCGCCGTTTTAAAAGCGTCCAATGTGCCCGCCGGCGCCAAAAGTTCAGGTAATTTTTTCATAACAACCCATTTTTTTGTAATTTTTACCAAGATTATAATTTTATACTTGAAATTATCAAATAAAAAATATATGATTGCTCTACATTGCCAGTTTAGCTCAGCTGGTAGAGCATCTGATTTGTAATCAGAGGGTCGTTGGTTCAAGTCCGACAACTGGCACCAGGAAAATTATTAGCCCGCGCACTGAAAAAGCGTGGGCTTAAATTTTTTTAATGCCGGATATACAACAATCAAACAACTGTTAAAGCGTATTGTTGCTTTCAAATGCGATTTGTGTTATAATATATGCATATTCAGCGGACGTTTTGTCGGCTGTTTTTTTTATTACCATCGCTTTTTTGCGGTGGCTTTTATCCCACATAGCCTTGGCGAAGTGGGATTTTTTGTTATAACAAAGGAGTTTAAATGCAAAAAGTATCATACATGGGAAACGGCGAAACCACAGAATTCGCATTTAATTTCCCATATTTTGAAAATTCAAATATTGTCGTTACCAAAAACGGCGCCGCTGCAACTGGATATGACATCATTGGAACATCGGCGGGATTGGATGCAGATATTCCGTACACCGGCGGCACAGTTGTATTCGAAGTTGCACCAACGGCGTTGGACAATATTACAATCGCGCGGCAATTGCCATTGACCCGTATTGTTGATTATCAACCTTTGGCGAAAATAGACCCGACGACATTAAATCAAGACATGAATTACACAATGGAAGTGTTAAAAGATTTACAAGATGAATTAGACGGGCTGATGACTCAATATGCAGAAATTGCAGATAAAGAATCGACAACCACTCTGTTGGCGCGGATTGCCGCGATTCATGATGAAATTGTTGCGATTGATGCAAAAATTACTGCATTGGGCGATGTTTCGCAAATCCGCAGTGATATAACCGATTTGAATACACGAACAAATAATTTGTTGGATTATGTAATTGAATCACAATTACCAACCGCAGAAAATGACTATACTTGGTATCGTAAATATAAATCTGGATGGGTCGAACAAGGCGGTTATATAATGAATGGCACCGGCAGTTATGGTAAAAAACTTGTGAATTTAATTGTTGAAATGGCAAATGTTTATTATTACATAGATGCAGGCATACGTTGGGGTAATGAATCCCATTGGTACACATCAAACACCGCCGCCGGTTTAGCCCAAGTCACAGATGTATCAGGCCCAGTCACAGAGGTCACAACAACATCATTTAAATTACAAGGCTTTTCAAGTCATTGTTGGATGGCGTGTGGTATGGCCGCATAAAAAAAGCCCGCATCCCGCGGGCTTTGATTATTTTCTAAATATTTTCCTGAATAATTTTTTTATCTTGCAATACGCAGAAAACTGTTCATATATAAACCGCGGCATGCGTTTAATATCACACCTATACGCTTTTTTAAGCAACTTTGTCATCCACTTGCTACCCGTTATAGGCGTTGACAACAATGAATCATTGTTAAAGATAGACAAATAATCTTTAAATGAAAGAGCCTCGCCTTTTTCAGAACGCAAACAAATGAAATTAGGTGTTGTTTCAAAAGTGTATTTGAAAAACACTTCGTTCATTTCTTTAATGCAAGTTTTTGCAGACCGACAATTTGAATTCCAATGTTTTCTGCTTTTTGCGAAGACCGTTTCTGCAACATCCTGTACAGATGATGCGACATATCCCGTAGTACAAGCATAAGAAAAGCGTCCAAGTTTAGATGCCTTGATAATGGAACAACATGCCAAATAAAAATGCACACTATCACTGATATGAGAAATTTCATCTTTATCAATAATGTTCAATATTTCTTTTTTGAATAATGCACAACTTCTAGAAAACATTGTTTCTATAAGGAAGAATTGTTCATCTTTTTTGTGCCAATCAATACCATACGATAAAGAAAAACTTAAAAATTCATCACGCAAAATAGGATGCGAATTAAGAGTAATATATCCTTTATCTTTTTTTAGATAACAACCAGAATAAGCAAACAGAGTATCAAAATTCTGTAAAATGTCTGCATTTTTATAAATGTGTCGTTGGTGCATTACAGAATCCGCATCAATAAACATAAAAAATTCGCCTTTTAATAATGGAATTGCTTGCAGAAAAGCCCTTCCTTTGAATTCTAAATCCGTTTTAACAAACGTATCATTTTTATGAATTTTTAAATCTTGATTGCTAATTACAATCATATTGATGTTTTTATAATATTGTCTTGCTATCTGTGCACACACTTTATCATAATCGTTTTGGGAATAAGCAAAACAGATTACATCAATAACTTTATTTTGTTTTTTTGCATCACATATCGCTGTTTTATTTTTCTTTATAGCATCAATGGTGTCTTTGACCATATTATCCAATGCTAATTTCTTTTTGAATATCTCATTGGAACGTTTTGCCATTTCATAGGCTTCATCAGGATGTTCATTTGACCAATTGAGAATATCTAAAATTTTCTGTGAAGCTTCTTCTTCTGGCAAATTATTATCAATATAAAATACACTGTCGCCAAAATAATCCCTTACAAATTTATTGTCATCAGATATTATCAATGCACCCGCCGCCGCCGCTTCGTATGTTCGATTTGACACCCCATTTGCATCATTATGCATTGGTGAATTTATAGCCAAACAACATCCGGCTTGATTTATTTTTTCAATTATAGATTTACCATCGAAAGGAATTTCACCTTTATAACAATCAAAACCAGCCCATAAATTTTTAATACCATAAACTTCTCGTGGACCATATATTTCTATTTGTTTAGATTTATCCAAATTTTGTAATAATTTTCCATACCGCATTTTTTCTGCGTTACTGCGCTCAAAATTTATACCGACATAGAATAATTTTCTATCTGTTTGCTTTCTTGCAGACAAAGAAAAATCCAAAGGAACCGACGAACCAATAAAAGGAATATCATAAGTTGTTATGTTGCATATTCTGTTGAATACATCTTGTTCATATGTGCAACCAAAAGTATCATAACTGTTAAATGCTTTTATTTCGAGTAATGTTTGAAAATTTGCCACAAACCCCAGCGGCGACCAATGAAAAAACATAGAAAATATATCTGGATAAGTAATAACCGCTAAATCTAGTGTATTATATGTGAACATAAAATCTGGATTTGTTTCTTCGATATACTTTCCTTTGTCGGCGCCTTCTGTAATCACGAAACCATCTTTATCGAACACAACAAGATCGTGTCCTTGCTTGTTAAAACAATGTTCCAACCTAAGCAAAGTTTCCTGTTCCGCGTTTTTCATTTCCCCAAAAATATTATAAAAAGCAATTTTCATATCATACCTTTTTATTTCAAAATATCTTTTTCGCCGTTTGGTAATTCAACACCGCGGTCATACATTGAAATCAATGCTGTGTCATGTGTATAATCAAAACTGTGAGTGATATTTGGGTGTATTATAAAAAAGTCGCCCGCCTTTATATCGTATTCCGCTGTTTCACCTGTTTCGTTATGGCGCAAAGATAACCTGAATCCGCCAGAAATGACAAAAAACGCCTCTTTATTTAACACATGATAATGGTCGCCACGAAATGCGCCCGCGCGCGATGTTATATAATTTACCTGAGACCAACCGTCATGCACCAATTGAGTTAAAGTGCCGCGGTCATCTGCGAAAGTAAAATCTGGATTTATAAATTCTATTAACATTTTATAACTCTAACTGTATGGTTTTTAAATTTAATAATTGTTTTATTTTTGTGTTGTCTAAAATCGCGGTTTCTGCGCGTTTCGCTGTAAATATTCCGTTTGCAGTTTTAACAGAAATCGGTTTTATTAATTTCGTATCCAGTCCATACTTATTCGCTAAAGCAATTGCCGCATCGTATTTTGACATACCTTTATCCGCCGCGATATTCAGTACATGTTCATCGCATGTGCCAAACTTTTCAATTATATCAATCAAGAATCCAGCACATTGATTAAAACTGAGTGTTGAACGATATGAATCATCAAACATTTCAACCGTTTTGCCACTTTCCATATCCGCCCGAATTTTATCAAAGAAATGCGGACGATTTGGTACCAACGACGGCCCAAATATAAATGGAAAACGAACAACATTAAAGTTTTTCGCCAATGTTATTTGTTCCGCCAAAACCTTTTGACGACCATATGTATTTACAGGCGCACATTTATCTGTTTCGGTAAATTTTTTATCTTTGTGTCCTTCGCCATATACGGTATCAGTCGAAGAATAATACAAACATTTTGCATTATGAAACGCATTGACCGCATTTGCCAAAGCCGTAATGTTTATATTCCATGCATATTCTGGATTTTCCTGAACTTTATCAGGATGATGATATGCAGCCAGATAAATAATTTTTGTATCATTATCCACAGATTTTGCCAAATCGTTCACCGCATCCGCGTCTGTGATATTCAACAGTTTCCAATCAACACGATTGTTTGCGTCACAATTCGGCAATGAATTGGAATATGTGGCGATAATTTTTTCGTCCGTTTTTTCCAGCACGTTTTTAATGCAATAACGCCCCAGAAAACCACTGGCACCAACAATCAAATACATTTTATTTTACCTTTATATTTCTCATTGTTTCAAACCATATTTTATGTCCATCAATTACATGATTTACATATGCGCGTTTCGCCACAGGTAATGTGTCGTTTGGCAAAGAATCAATTTTTTCTTTTAATTTACCGAATAATTCTTCGCCTGATTCTAAATAAGTTTTGCCCGTAAGTGGAATTTCACGCAACCATTTGCAAAAATCAGTTGTCATTTTTGTTCCCATTTCTTCAACATGTGCATCAACCCAATAATCATGATCATTGCGGATTTGTTTCACCAATGGTTGACCGTATGAAACATAATCGCCCATGTGCCATGCAATTCTTTCAACAATATACGATGACCAAATATCATCAAAACGGCCAATATCTGGAACCAAGAAATACACCGGCACCATATCACGATGTATTGCGGTATTTTGTGAATTAAATGGTGAATATGTATTCTTGTCTAAGGCATAGTTGTTGTCTTTTTTATATGACACAACATCAATTGGCGCCGCAAGACGCGTCACCGCATCAATATCTGGATCGCCCAACCAAAATCCAGCATTGACCACAGTGCGAATATTTTTTGTTTCGCGTTTAATGTCATGAACTTCATCAATTCTGTCCACCCAAGAATAACCACGCGGATAAAACTTTCTTCCTTGTCTGTCTTGTAAATCTTCACAAATATTGTACCAACCGGTGGGTGAAGAAACGGTTTCCATATCAATTCTTTTACCCAAGTTCAAATGATGACCAACATAATCATTGCACGCAATATAATTATCATCATCAATCAAAACAATAACATCAGCCCCCGCATCATATGCCTTTAAAATAGCAACCTGACGTCTTTGAATACAATTCCATGGTAAAAATCCGTTCAATTTCGGGAATTTTTTCATGTATTCATTTTGATCGTTCACATCCATGAATAATACAGGAATATTATATTTTTCCTGTAAAGATTGACAATATTCTTTGGCCGCCACCGGTGTTTTTTTATCACCAGTTATAACAAAATCAACATCATTTTGACGATTATGTTTTATAACATCTTTGATATAATCTTCAATTAAATATGGTACATGTATTGTTGTTGTCGTAATTGTTGTTTTCATTTTATATTACTCCTTGAAGTTTTTTTTATTTTATCTTTGATTTATTTTTATAATCTTGTTCGCGATTGTTTTGGGCGACCCGCGCATATTGCGTTCATTAATTACACGAATTGTTTCACCGATACCCGCAGCACGCCCAGCCAATATATCGTTTTCATTATCACCAACCAATGTCGATTGAGATAAATTAATATTATGTTCTTTGGCAGCACGCAATATCATACCTAGGTTTGGTTTGCGGTAAAAAGAATTACGATTATACGGTGGCATCCCATCGATATGATATGGACAATAATATTCCGCCGTTATTTCACACCCCATATCTTTGAATTTATTATGTATGAATTCAGTCAACAATTTATAATCTTGTTCAGTGTATTTGCCTTTTGCGATACCGGCTTGGTTCGTAACAACAACTAATTTATACCCGTCTTGCGTATATTTTCTGCAAAAATCAAAAATTCCTGGTATGAATTTACAATCATTAATTTTATGTAAATATCCAATATCTTCGTTTATTACACCGTCCCTGTCCAAAAATAACGCACGATTTTGGGCATTACCATAAATCACAGATTTTAATTCATGTTGTGCCGCCGCATAACTTTCCGGTAAACCAATGTCGATAAAATAATCGTCGGCAACCATATATGTCGGTTTAATTTGAGGAATTATTGGTTCCAAAATATCTTTTTCAAAAGAAAATTTCTGTGGCAATTTTTTGTCGAATAAATCACGATTGATTTTATAAATTCCGGCGTTAATAAGCCCCGGTTGTGCAACATCTTGTTTTTCGTGATAATCAATAATATGACCGTCATGCACATCCACACGACCGTAACGATTTGCATTATCAACCTGTTTCAACATGACCGCCAATTTTTCATTTTTATTTTGCGACCAAAAATGAGAATAATCAGCGGCGATATAACTGTCGCCATTTAATACCAACGCGTTGTCCAGATTATACAAATCAAATGCCTGTTTTATCGCACCACCCGTTCCCAAAGGTTCTTGTTCCACAGAATATCGAACAGGAATCCCTAAAAAATTATCTTTGAAATAATTTTGGATAATTTCTTTTTTATACGACACGCATAAAACAAAACGCGCCGGATCCAAGAAACACAGTTCCCGCATCAATAATTCTAAAAAAGGTGTTCCATCAATATCAGCCATAGGTTTTGGAACATCACGAACCACAGATTGCAAACGCGTTCCAAAACCGCCAGCCAAAATTACAATATTCATCTTGTTGTTCCAATTTCGTTGTGTGCCTGTTGTAAATGGATAAAATCACGTTTTTCAAAAACAGATTTATCGTATTCTTTTGGTGCATAGTAAATAATTTGTGACCCTTGGTCGTCAAATTTAAACGGAACATAAATTAAATTACGCAACGCTTTTTTGATTGCTTTTTGATTTTCTGAGGTTGCATAGAATAAAATAAATCCACCACCACCGGCACCCAAAATTTTGCCACCCAATGCACCATTATCCATGGCCGTTTGGTAGATTTGGTCAATCAAAGATGTACTGATTTTATCGGTCAAAGAACGTTTTAACATCCATGTTTCATGCAACATACGACCAAAATCATTTAAATCTTCGTTTTGATTTGTCAAAATTTTTTCTGCTTCGCCGACCATTTGTTGCATCCTGGTCAATTGTGCGGTTTTTTCCTTGGCAGATTTTACCTGTTTTTCAGCAATTTCCGAAGATGTTCGCACAACACCTGTAAAGAACAACATTAAATTGTTATTTAATTCTTGTTTTCTTTGGTCGCCTATCAATACTGGATTCACAGAAAAAGAACCATTATTATTGATATGAATATGGTTTAATCCCCCATATACAGCCGCAATTTGATCTTGGATTCCGCCGTTTTCAGCCAATATTTCACGTTCCAATTTAATTGTTTCTTTGGCCAAACCGTATCGTGTTATCATTTGTCCTTTTAATGCGTAAATTCCTTCTATTAAACCCGCACAAAAAGATGATGACGAACCCAATCCAGAACGCGCCGGTAAATCACATTGATTACTGATTTCAACCCCTTGGGTGACATCGTAATATTTCAAGGCCGCACGAACCGCGTTGTGTTGAATTTGGTCAATAGTTTGTGGGTATTCCATAATTTGCCATGCAATACGATTACGATATTCAACATGAAACGGTGGCAAATACCGACAAGAAATATAGTTGTAATGATTTATCGTTGTTGATAAAACATCACCACCATGTTGTTCATACCATGTGTGATAATCTGTGCCACCACCAAAAAAAGATATACGGTATGGTGTTCGTGTAATAATCATTTTATACCCCCTTTATTTGGTCTTTCCAAAGAAATGATTTTCGACGATACCGCAAATCATATGACCGCATGCAATATGCATTTCTTGAATATTATTTGTTGTGTTTGACGGCACATTTAAAACAATATCCGCCGTATCCTTCATCGCACCACCTGTGGCACCAGTGAACGCAACAGTTCTAATTCCTTTGTCCCGGGCAACATTAAAAGCATTTATAATGTTTTTAGAATTTCCAGATGTAGAAATTCCAACCAAAACATCCCCAGCGTTTCCAATACCACGCAATGGGCGCGAAAACACAAAATCATATCCATAATCATTGCCAATCGCAGTCAACGCAGATGTATCCGTTGTTAAACTTAGTGCCGGCATAGGGTTTCTGTCGATTTTATAACGCCCCATCAATTCAGCAGCCAAATGTTGCGAATCCGCAGCCGACCCACCATTGCCACAGAATATAACTTTGTTTCCATGTGCCAACGCATCAATCCAAGCATTTGCAATTTTAATAATCGTTCCAGTGTGTTGTTGTTTTAACATCACAAAGTTGTTTGAAATCACATCAAATGCATTCTCTATCTCCATCACATACTTTGCATTTTGTTGTGTCATGTCATTTCCTTTTTTTATCTTTGTAAAAATTTTTCACCGCGACCGATGCGTTCACGCCAATAATTCAATAAATCGTGCATAGTTTTTTCGTATGGAATCACAGGTTCCCAACCGGTATGTTCTTTGAATTTACGACAATCTGGGACTTGTAAATCTGCATCAATTGGGCGCAATCTTTCTGGGTCTGTTTCGATTTTAATTTTGTCTTTCATTGGTGAAAAAGAAATCAAAGTATTCAAAGTGTCGCCAACTTCGCATGTATATGAACCACCAATGTTATAATATTCGCCTGGAATTGGATTTACCGTAACCAACATATAATATGCGCGAACCGCATCACGAACATCCGCATATGTCCGCAAAGATTTTAAATTACCAACCTTTACAACCGGTGGAATCAAACCTTTTTCAATCATAGCAATTTGTTTTGCAAATGTAGATTCATGAAACACATCACCACGACGCGGACCTGTATGTGTGAACATACGGGTTGTCATAACCGGCATATTATATGCTTCGGCATAATAGCGTCCCAATAAATCTGTACCAACCTTGGAAATTGCGTATGGTGATGCGGGATGGAAAGGACATTCTTCGTGAATACCGGTTTCTGGTTTTTTTGCCGCCGGTATTTTTCCAAACACTTCGCTGGATGCGCATACATGTATCACAGGTTTATAATTTTTATCATTTTGTGAAACAAAACGAACACTTTCCAACAAACGCGCCGTCCCTAAAATATTTGTATTCAAAGTATCAATTGGTGCTGTAAAACTTGTTTGTGGATAACTTTGTGCCGCCAAATGAAAAATATAATCTGGTTTAATATTTTGCATTGCTGTAATCAAAGAAGTTTGGTCATTTAAATCAGCATATTCAAAAAACACCCTGTCTTTATTATTCGCGCGTTCCAGCAAATGCGACACATTGTCCAAAGGACTGCGCCAACGGCATACGCCATGCACATCCCAATCTGTATTTTCCAACAAGAAATCACAAAGGTGTGAACCAACCATACCGGTAATTCCGGTTATCAACGCTTTCTTAGTCATTTTTTATCCTTTTTTTGTTTTAAAATTTTTTTGTAATGCATAACCCACAAAAACAATGGGTTGCCAAACATTTTCATCAACCCGCGATAAATGTATTTGTCCGTTATAAATGGCTTAGCAATACTTTCAACAATTTTGCGTTTTGCTAAATTTTTGGTACGCGTTGTCATTTGTGCAGACTTTATAAAAGTCCAAACGGCATCACATGCGGGTAAAACGTCTTGCTTCAATTTGTTGGCATATTCAGGTGTCCAACCAAATGTTTCGTATGAATAATAGGTGTCGGGGACAGTAATTAATTTTCCGTAATATAACGCACGAAATATAAATAAATTATCTTCCCAGCGTACGCCTTCCATAAATCGTATATGGTAAGTTTTTATTAACTGTGATTTAAATAATTTATCAAAAGCGGCACCGTTTTTCAAAATAGACAACTTATCATGATATGTGGAATAAATGGCCGATTTTTTTAACCAATTTCCCTGTTTAATTTGTCCCAAAGCAATATCACAATTGTTCACATTTGCCGCATTAAATAATTTTTCATAAAAGTCAGCATCGATTGTATCATCTGCTTCGACAAAACCAATCCATGTTCCTGTGGCACAATCCATACCCATATTACGCGCACGCCCAGGCCCCAAATTATCAATTTGTTTAATAATTTTTATACGCGAATCTTTGATTGATTTTAATATATCCCAAGATTCGTCATCACTTTCTTTGTAAACAATAATTATTTCCAAATTTTTATATGTTTGCGCCAACACAGAATCAATACATCGGCGTAAAGTATCAGCACTGTTGTATACTGGGATAATAACACTAATCAAATCTGTGTATGGGTGTTTCAATTATTTATCTCCACAGCATTTTGCAAATTGGAATGCATTCAAATAACACAATCCAATTGTTCTTTATTTTGAGTAAAGGAATAAAACCGAATAAACGCAACCGGAACGTAGTCCCAGGAACCATTACCTTTTCTGCCCAACGACGATATTCAGGATATTTTGAAGATATTGCCATACGAATATTTGCCGCCGCTTCTTCACGTGCATCGTTCATACGTTTTGATGTATTATTTTCAAACCAACGGTAATGAATCATGGTTTCTTGAAAATTATAAAAATGTGTCACATCCATTAAACGTGTCCACAGGCGATAATCTTCCGCCGGGGTATAAAATTCTTCGTATTCTATATTGTTATCAGTCAGCACAGATTTGCGTATCATCGCCGCAGAATGTATAACAAAACAATTTTCTGTTAAATAAATACGAATATTTGAATCTGTTTCCGGGGTTTTGCACATATCATCGTAATTGTCGCCAAAATAATGTGCCCAACCCGATACCACACCAACATGCGGATGCGAATCCAAATATGCAACTTCTTTTTCCAAACGCGTTGGCACAGATATATCATCATGGTCAAAAATCGCCACATATTCGCCCGCCGCCATTTTCAGCAATTTATTCCGGCTTGGGGTGATACCCATATTCTTTTCGTTTTTCGCGTATTTTACGCGTTTATCATGCTTTGCATAATCCAAAACAATTTTTTCGATTTCTTTATTATCAGGGCTGTCGTTCAAAATTAAAAATTCAAAATCTGTAAAGGTTTGCGTCAATATGGATTCAATCATTTCCCGCAAATGCGCCGGATTTGTATTGTAAATTGGTGTTAATACAGAAACACGTGGTGTTTTCTTTGGCATTTTGACCCCCTTAATTTTGTGTATCCAAGAAACGTTTTATTGTTGGCGCAGATACACCAAGTTCGCGCGCGATTGCATACATACTGAATCCGTCGCGATACATTTTTAATGCGGTTGCACCCTTGCCGTCCATTACGTGATTTACACCACGCGCACCATGTGGCCGACCCGGCGCATGACCATTTGCAACACGTTGCCGCGCCCCATTTATATTTTTGTTGGATATAAAGTTAAAACGGATATCCATGTACATATCAAATGCATATTTCAAAACCTTTATATTCATGGTTTTATCTATGCAGTATTTACTTTGTACGGAATAAATAAAAATATTGTTGTTAACCAGATATTGAATAAATTTACGCAAAAAATTACGGTCATTACACAAACAATCCCAACCATAACAAATGATTGTATCATTCGGCTTAAA